>CBESOE010000023.1:0-44331 GCA_965531145.1 uncultured bacterium
TGTCAGCTTTTTCCCGGAGACGTTTGTCCCCGAGCACCAGGATGGGTAATACAGCCATGTTCCTGTCCTTCTTGTTACGCTGCAGTGAAAACGCAGTGTACGATCCGGTTCCGCGGGGTGTCAAGAACGGAGTGTGTGCCGTTTTGACAGAGGGGACGTACATAACTTTATAACTTACGGATAATCGATTTACGGATAATCGATTGAACACGAACGAGATACCATGGAGGAAGAGCATGTTCCCCACGATGAGCCAGGGAGGATGTCTGAAGTTCTTGATGGCTGTGGTGAGTGTTTTCTTACGAATCCATCTGAAATCAGGCCGCGTAAACTCTTCTAAAAAAAGAGAATGTCCGTAAGTTATAAAGTTATGTACGTCCCCCTGGCTGGCGTCCCTCTGGCTAACCGTAGGGATTGTCCCCGCCGGATGGATCCTCGCCACCGGCCTCTCCCCCGTACGGGTCGCCGTAGGGCCCGGTGTCCGGGGACGTCTCGCCGCCGTAGAAGTCGTCGGCCAGCGGCGCGTCGCTCTCCCCGGCCAGCAGCAGGGCGCTCTCCTGGTCCCGTGATTCGCCGATGCGGGTGACGTAGATGGCGGGGCGGTCGCGCACCGGACAGACCCATTCGCAGATGCCGCAACCGATGCAGAGTTTCGGATCCACCCGCGGCAGTTTGAGCCGCGTGCGGGTCCCATTGCGGCCCTCCATCTCCTCCTCCACGAAGTAGATCGCCTTTTCGCCGGTGGGGCAGTGCTCTTCGCAGACGATGCACTGGCGGTTGAAGGCGTAGGGCAGGCAGCGGTCGGGCCGGATAAAGGCCGTGCCGATGCTCACCTGGCGCTTGCGGGGCAGGGGCAGGTTCTCGATGGCGCCGGTGGGGCAGACCTGCCCGCAGAGCGTACAGTTGTTTTCGCAGTAGCCGATCTTCATCACCAGCCGCGGCGTCCAGAGCCCCTCCAGCCGGGCCTCGAGGAAGGTGGGCTGGATGGCGTTGGTCAGGCAGGTCTTCATACAGAGGCCGCAGCGGATGCAGGTCTCGAGGAACTTTTTCTCCTCCAGGGCGCCTGGCGGACGGATGAGCAGGGGGTGAAGGCCGTCCGGGCCGGTGCCCCCGCGGAGGACCAGCGGGGCGGCCGCACCGGCGGCCAGGCTGGTCAATACCGCGCGGCGGGTCATGTTCACGTCGCCGGCGCTGTCCGGAACCCACCCTGCTTCCCGCGGGGCGGTCTTTTTCTTTGTCACCGGGGCCGGTCTGGCCCAGCGCGGGGCAAAGGAGAGGGTGTCCTCCTGGCACTCGGCCACGCAGTTGTAACAGAGGTAGCACTCGGAGCGTTTCCACTGCTCGGCGGGCCAGGGCGATGCGGCCGCCGGACAGGTGCGCCGGCAGCGGCCGCAGTCGGTGCAGGTGCCCGGTTTCTCACGCAGCGTCAGCGGTGAGAGTTTCGAGGTGAACCCCAGCAGCGCTCCCAGCGGGCAGATGTAGCGGCACCAGAAACGGAAGCGCTGGCGGCAGAGGGCCACGATGAGCACCAGCAGCAGGGCGATGAACGGTCCCTGGAAGAACAGGGGCCGGATGTTGGAGAAGAGCCGCGCCGTAGCGAAGGTGCTGAACGCTTCCAGCCAGCGGGGCGGCCCGGCGTCGCCGAAGAAACCATACAGGGCGTCAATGGCGTCCTGTCCAGCGGCGTTGTAGGCCGGGGACAGGCCGGTGCCCAGCGAGCGGGTGAGCAGGGCGATGGGATCGAACACCCCCACCAGCTGCAGGGAGAAGAAACAGGCCGGGATGAGCAGCAGCAGGAGGTAATACTTCCAGGAAAGCGGTCCGGATGTGCGTCGCCGGCGCTTTGTCTCGGTCCGGCGCCGGTCCGCCGCCGCTTCCCGCCGAGCCGGGCCCCGTCCGAGGCTGAACAGGTGCAGCAGGGCGCCCATCGGGCAGAGCCAGCCGCAGAAGACCCGGCCCAGCAGCAGGGCCGAGACGAGGATCACCATGGCGAAAATGAAGCCGGGCGGAATCGTCCCCGAAGCGAGGATCACCGAAAGGGCCAGTAGGGGGCTGGACTGGAGGTAGACCGACACCGGCCAGGCGATTTCGGCGGACAACAGATCCGACACCGGTATGGCGTCCGGTCCGCCGGGAATACCGGCCAGGGAGAGCAGCAGCAGAAACAGCAGCAGGGAAGCCGTCTGCACGACGCGCCGGAAATTCCTCATGGGTCTCCTTTCCCTGAAGCGGGTGATCTGTTCCCCGGCCGGCTCCCACCGGGCACGATACGGCCATGTTATCCAATGGCCGGTGGACTGACAAGAGGTTCCAATTGACGGGTTTGATTGACGGCCCTACAATTACCCCTGCATCAGAGAAGACCAGATCCCGCCGGTTTCCTGAATATGTGAGGAACCCGGCGGTTCAACGGCCCGGAAAGGGGAGAGTCATGACACAGCTGACAGCGGCACGAGCCGGCACGATCACCGGAGAGATGGAAGCGGTGGCCCGGGCGGAGGGTCGTGATCCCGGCTGGTTGGCCGCAGAGATCGCCGCCGGCCGAGTGGTCATCCCGTACAACCGGGCCCGCTCGTTCACACCGGTGGGCATCGGCAACGGATTGCGGACCAAGGTCAATGCCAACATCGGCACCTCGCCGCTCCGTTCCTGCATGGAAGAGGAACTGGTGAAACTGCGGGCGGCGGTGGAAGCCGGCGCCGACGCGGTGATGGACCTCAGCACCGGGGGCGACCTGGAAGCGATCCGCCGGGAGGTCATCGAGAACAGCCCGGTGATGGTGGGCACCGTGCCCATCTACCAGGTCTCGGCGGAGTGTGCCGACCAGGGGGGCAATATCCTCCAGATGACCGCCGGCCAGTTTTTTGACGTGGTGGAGAAGCACGCCGTGTCCGGGGTGGATTTCGTCACCGTGCACTGCGGGGTGACCCGCGCGGTGATCCACCAGGTGGACGCCAAGACCCGGGTGGGTGGTGTGGTGAGCCGCGGCGGGGCGATGCTCGCCGCCTGGATCCGCGAACACGGCGAAGAGAATCCGCTCTACTCGCAGTTTGACCGGCTGCTGGAGATCTGCCTCGAGCACGACGTGACCCTCAGCCTCGGTGACGGCCTGCGACCCGGTGCCATTGCCGACGCCGGTGACGGGCCCCAGGTGGCCGAACTGGTGGTGCTGGGCGAACTGGCCCGCCGCTCGCGGGAGGCCGGGGTCCAGGTGATGATCGAAGGGCCGGGACACGTGCCGCTGCACAAGGTGGCGGCCCAGGTGCAAATGGAAAAGGACCTTTGCGACGGCGCGCCGTTTTACGTGCTCGGCCCGCTGACCACCGATATCAGCCCCGGGTACGACCACATCAGCTCCGCCATCGGCGGCGCGGTGGCCGCCATGTCCGGCGCCGACTTCCTCTGCTACGTGACACCGGCTGAGCACCTCCGGTTGCCCGATGCGGCGGATGTTCGCGAGGGGGTGATCGGGGCCCGCATCGCCGCCCACTCCGGCGACATTGCCAAGGGAATCCCCGGAGCCGCCGAGCGCGACCTGGCCATGTCCAAAAGCCGCAAGGCCCTGGACTGGGAAGGTATGTTCGCCCAGGCCATCGACCCGGTGCGGGCACGGCAGTTCCGCAGCGAGGGCGACGGGATGGACCACGAGGTCTGCACCATGTGCGGCAAGTTCTGTTCGATCCACCTCGACAACCTCACCAAGCCGGAAACGGAGCCCCAACCCTCCTGACGTGGGTTCTTCCGGGGGATGGCCATGGAGCGCCTCAGGCAGAAGGTTCGACGGCTCCCCCGGCGGCCCGGGGTCTACCTGCTCAAGAACGACAGCGGAAAAGTGATCTATGTCGGCAAGGCCCGCGACCTCCGCTCCCGGGTCAGCTCCTACGTCACCAGGGGCCAGGGTGACGGCCGGGCACTTTTCCCGGCGCTGGTGGCTGCCCTGGCCGACCTCGACTTCGTGGTCACCGAGACCGAAAAAGAAGCGCTGATCCTCGAGAACATCCTGATCAAGAAGCACCGGCCGCGCTTCAACGTCACCTACCGCGACGACAAGACCTACGTCAGTATCCGTATCGCCCTCCACGAGCCGTTTCCCAGAATTCACGTCACCCGCTTCCGCAAGCGGGACGGCTCGGCCTATTTCGGCCCCTACGCCTCCAAGCGGGCGCTGAAGGAGACGCTGCGGGCGGTGCGCACCATCTTCCCCCTGCGCCACTGCACCCTGGCCACCATGCGGCAACGCAAGCGGCCCTGTCTCTACCACGAGATGGGCCAGTGCCTGGCCCCCTGTGTGGGACTGGTGGACGAGCAGGGATACGGCGAGGTGGTGAACGGCGCCGTGCTCTTTCTCCGCGGCCGGAAAAAGGCGGTGGTCCGTCATCTGGAATCGGCGATGTACGAGGCCTCGGAACGCCGGGAATACGAGAAGGCGGCCGTGCTGCGGGACCGGGTGGCCGATATCAAAAGGACCCTTGAGTCCCAGCTGGTGGTGGACCAGCGGGACGAGGACCGGGACATTTTCGGCTGGCTTCGTTCGGGGCCCCGGCTGGCCATCCAGGTGATGGCGGTACGCGGCGGCCGGCTCTCCGGCTCGGAGAACCACCTCTTCGAGAGCCGGGACCTGCCCACCGGTGAACTGACCGCTTCCTTTGTCAACCAGTACTATGCGGTGGAAGGGCGGGAGATCCCGCCGGAGGTGGTTTTTGCCGGACGGCCCGCCGGGTGGGCGGTGCTGGAGGAGCGCCTCACCGATATCAGGGGGCGCCGGGTGCGCTTCACTTTCCCCCAGCGGGGGTCCAAGGCGCGGCTGGCCCGGCTGGCCCGGGAAAATGCCCGCTGGGCCCTGGAGGCCGGTATCACGGCTGCCGACGGTCCGGCGCTGGTGGAGCAGGTGACCAGCGAGTTGGGCATCGAGACCCGGCCGGAACGGATAGAGTGCTTCGATATCTCCACCACCCAGGGCGAATCGGCCACCGCCTCCATGGTCACCTTTGTGGGCGGCCTGCCGGAGAAGTCGGGCTACCGCCGCTTCAAGGTCCGCTGGGACGGTCCTCCCGACGACTACGCCATGATGCGCCAGGTGCTGGAGCGCCGGCTGCGCCGGGCCATCGAGCACCAGGAGGGCTGGGACCTGCCGGACCTGATCCTGCTGGACGGCGGTCCGGGCCAGCTGGGCGTGGCCCGCGAAGCGCTGGAACGTCTGGGGGTGAGCGGGCCGGTGCTGGCTTCCATCGCCAAGGAGCGGGGGGCGGACCAGCGCCGGGAAGCCGGTGGTCTTGGCGACCGGATTTATCTCGATGGCCGGTCGGCGCCGGTTGACCTGCCCGAGGGGTCCGGGGCGCGGCTGCTCTTCCAGCGGATCCGCGACGAGGCCCACCGCTTTGCCATCACCTACCACCGCAAGCTTCGGGGGCGGCAGTCGCTCTCCTCGGTGCTCAACGAAATCCCGGGGGTTGGTCCTGCCCGTCGGCGGGCACTGCTGGCCCATTTCGGCAGCATGGCCAGGCTGAAGGAGGCGGATGCCGGCCAGATCGCCGAGGTGCGGGGGATTTCACCGAGCCTCGCCGGAACAATTCACGAGCACTTCAGCCAGTCATGATCATCGGTGTGGAGGCGGTGGGCGGCGGCCCGCTTGCGCGGGCCTTGCCCAGAGGGGGTGGGGGGGATGCGTAACGATCCCGGGTATGGTTGGGGTTTATGGTGTGGGACAAATCCGGGAACGCGGATTTACTGGTTCATACCTCCTTTGTTCGGCAGGAAGCAGCCGGTCTTTTTGAGGACCTTTTCCATCGAAATCTGGATCAGCCTCTCCCGAATTGACTCCTCTTCCTCCTTACTGGTCGCGTTGCTGTCAAGGAGGTAGTCGGTGAGAACACGATTGATCAGCTTGCTGTTCTGCAGCGTCGATTCCAATCGATCCAACTCGGCGATGTTCACCAGTTTCAACATGAAAAGTTCTCCGCTCTTTTCCTTTTCGCCCTGCCGCCTCCCTCCGAAGGCGGCCGAACAGTTGATCCATCCTTCCGGCCCTGTGGGTGGCTGGTGAGCCTCCCGATCGACCGGTGCGTGCCAGACTGAATTTGCAAGTCCCATGCCTGCCGGACGAAAGCCAGCGGTCCGGTGGCCGGACCCGATAAAGGAAAATGGTGTAAACAGTGGTAAATGAAAGGATAAAAGGCGACTTGAAATTAACATTCCTCTTGGATGGTCTCGGAATATTCAAGCAACTTCTGATTGTGGAGCAATAGATATCCAATAGAAACGGAATAGTTTTTCCTATGTAGAGGTCAAAAATCGACCATCATGCCCGGAATTGTGGAATATTTTTACCATCCTGTCACGAAGTGATGTCTCCCGGTTTACTTCCCGGCCCTGTTGTGCTAAATGAGGACTCTGTATTTTGCCGTTTAACGGGTCGCCGCTCCAGGGGAGCGGTGTCCGAGTCCAGAGTTTCCGATTCCTGTCCTCGAGAGGAGAGACCAGATGAACAACGCCATCCTGCAGGTGCCGCCCCCCGAAAACGAACCGATCTACCCCTACGGTCCGGGCTCCCCGGAGAAGGCCGATCTCAAGGCGGTGCTGAAGCAGATGGCCGCCGAGGAGATCGAGATCCCCCTGATCATCGGCGGGAAGGAAGTGAAGACCGGGAACATGGGCGACTGCCGCGTGCCCCACGACCACGCCCACCTGCTCGGACGCTACCACAAGGCAGGTACCGCGGAAGTGAACCAGGCGGCCGCGGCCGCCGCCGCTGCGTGGCGGGAATGGGGGGCCATGCCCTGGAACTCCCGGGCGGCAATCATGCTCAAGGCCGCCGAGCTGCTGACCGGTCCCTACCGCCAGATCCTCAACGCGGCGACCATGCTGGGACAGAGCAAGAACGCCTTCCAGGCCGAGATCGACGCGGCCTGTGAGCTGATCGATTTCTGGCGCTTCAACCCTTATTACATGCAGGAGATCTACGAGGGGCAGCCGCCCTTCTCCCTCGACGGAGTCTGGAACTCTCTGGAGCACCGGCCGCTGGAGGGGTTCGTCTTCGCGGTGACGCCATTCAACTTCACCTCCATCGCCGGCAACCTGCCCAGCGCCCCGGCGCTGATGGGCAACACCGTGCTCTGGAAACCGGCTTCTTCCTCGGTCTTCTCCGGCTACTACATCATGAAGCTGCTCCAGGAAGCAGGGATGCCGGACGGCGTGATCAATTTCATTCCTGGCCCCGGCGGAACCGTTGGCGATCCGGTGATGGCCCATCCCGACCTGGCCGGCGTCCACTTCACCGGCAGCACCGAGGTCTTCCAGGGCATGTGGAGGACGGTGGGCGACAATATCAGCAACTACAAGACCTACCCCCGCATCGTCGGCGAGACCGGCGGCAAGGACTTCATCTTTGCCCACCCCAGTGCCGATCTGGACGCCCTGGTCACCGCCACCACACGTGGTGCCTTCGAATACCAGGGCCAGAAGTGTTCGGCCGCTTCCCGAGCCTATATTCCCCAGTCGCTCTGGCCCGAGTACAAGGACCGCCTGCTGGCCCAGATCGGCGAGATCAAGATGGGCGATGTCTGTGACTTCACCAACTTCATGAACGCGGTGATCGACGCCGCCGCCTTCAAGAGCATCAGCGGCTACATCGACCACGCCAAGAACGACCCGGACAGCGAGATCATCGCCGGCGGCGGCTACGACGACTCCAAGGGCTACTTCATCGAGCCCACCGTGATACTGGCCAAGCAGCCGCACACCAAGACCATGGAAGAGGAGATCTTCGGTCCGGTGATCACCCTCTATGTCTACCCCGACGCCGAATTCAGCGAGACGCTCAAGGTCTGCGACAGCACCAGCCCCTACGCGCTCACCGGCGCCATCTTCTCCCAGGACCGCAAGGCGATCCTCGAGGCATCCGATGCGCTGCTCCACGCAGCGGGCAACTTCTACATCAACGACAAGCCCACCGGTGCGGTGGTGGGGCAGCAGCCCTTCGGCGGCAGCCGGGCCTCGGGAACCAATGACAAGGCCGGCTCGGCCACCAACCTGCTGCGCTGGATCTCCCAGCGGACGATCAAGGAAAACTTCATCCCGCCGAAGGATTTCCGCTATCCCTTCCTCGCCGAGGAATAAGGGGGAGCGCCGGCGAAAACCGGGTGAAACCACTTGGGGCCGGGCTTGATAGCCCGGCCCTTTCTATTGAAAGTGAGTGGGATCATGACCCGCGTATCCAGGTCCAACCTGCTGCTCCTGCTGTCGGCGGTCATCTGGGGTTTCGCCTTCGTGGCCCAGCGTCTGGGTATGGAGCACGTGGGCCCCTTCACCTTCAATGCCGTTCGTTTCGCCCTGGGTGCTGCCGTGCTGCTGCCGGTGCTGGCACTGACCCGCGCGCGGCGCGCGGCGATGCACACCGAGGGGCCCCGGGCCGGTGCGGCCGCCACCCTGGCCGCCGGATTCGTGCTGGGGGTGATCATCTTTGTTGGCGCATCCCTGCAGCAGGTGGGCATCGTTTACACCACCGCGGGCAAGGCCGGGTTCATCACCGGGCTCTACGTGATCATCGTGCCGCTGCTGGGCCTCACCTGGGGGCAGCGGACCGCTGCCTCCACCTGGGCCGGGGCGCTGCTGGCCGCCGTGGGCCTCTACCTGCTCAGTGTCACCGAATCCCTGACCCTCTCACCGGGGGACACCCTGGTCCTGCTCAGCGCCGTGGCCTGGGCCGCCCACGTGCAACTGGTGGGCTGGCTGGTGCGCCGGTTCGATGTGATCCTGCTGGCCTGCCTGCAGTTCGCGGTCTGCTCCCTGCTCAGCCTGGCGGTGTCGCTGGTCCGGGAGACCACCACCGTGGCCGGTCTGCAGGGAGCAGCGATGCCGATCCTCTATGCCGGCCTGCTCTCGGTGGGAGTGGCCTACACCCTGCAGGTGGTGGCCCAGCGCCATGCCCGGCCGGCTCACGCGGCGATCATCCTCAGCTTCGAGGCGGTTTTTGCGGTGCTTGGCGGCTGGGCGGTGCTGGGTGAGCTGCTGTCGCTCCGCGGGGCGGCGGGTTGCGCCCTGATGCTGGGGGGGATGCTGGCGGCCCAGTTGGGGCCGCGGACCGGAGAAAATGCCGGTCCCGCTGATTGACAGAACGGCCTCCGAGCCTTATCTTTAACCCAGTAGTTCCGGCTTTGCCTGGTTCTGTTCCACAGCTGTTTGCGTTGAGCCTTGCCGGCCTCCTGCCCCCAAGACGAGCGGTTCCACGCAGCCTGCCACCGGAGGATATGGTCATGAAGCGCTCTCTTCTCATCGGTACTGGTCTCTTTCTCGCGGCACTGGTCTGCTGTCTGCCGTGTGCCCACGCGGCGTGGTCCACGGATCCGGCGGTCAACCTGGACGTGGCCGACCGTACGGGCGACCAGGCCCAGCCGAAGATCGCACCCACGGCCGATGGCGGCTGTTACATCAGCTGGTTCGACAATGCCGCCGGCGGCTACGACGTCTACCTGCAGCGCCTGGATGCGGCCGGTGACGAGCAGTGGGCCCACAACGGCGTATTGATCGCCGACCGCTCCTTCAGCTCCACCGAAGACTACGGCCTCGACGTGGACAGCTCCGGCAACGCCGTGCTGGCCTTTCGCGACGACCGTTTCGGGAGCACCAGGATCACCGCGGCCATGGTGGACCCCGCCGGTGCTCTGGTCTGGGGGGCCAACGGGATTCAGTTGACCAGTGGCGCTGCCGTTTATTCCCCGCGGATCGCCGGGACGTCGGACGGTTACCTGGTGGTGGGGTGGACCGAAGATGCGGTGACCAAGCTGCAGAAACTGGATGCAGCCGGAGCGGCGCAGTGGGGCACCGACGTGGTGCTGGCCGACACCGGCAGCGCCAACTTCAGCATCTCCGACATCCACGGTTCCGATGCGGGCAACGTGATCGTTTCCTGGGTCAAGTGGGGGCCGCAGTTCTATGATCCCAAGCACCTCTGGGCCCAGAAGATCTCTCCGGTCGGCGCCACCATGTGGAACACACCCGGCCCGCACGTGATCGTCTTCGACGGTGACTCATTGCAGTTCGGAAACTACCCGACGTTCATCACCGACGGCAGCGGCGGCGCGGTCTTCTCCTGGTACGGCACCGGCGTTCTGCAGTGCTACGCTCAGCGGATCCTCACCGACGGTAGCGAGCAGTTCACGCACAATGGGGTATCCGTTTCCACCAATGCCACGCGGCTGCGTGTCTCTCCCCGGGCCTCCTTTGACCCGGACACCGGCATGATCTACGTCTTCTGGACGGAGACCAATTCGTCCCAGTCCCAGCACGGCGTGTACGGCCAGAAGCTGTCCAGTCTGGGGTTACGGCTCTGGACCACCTCGGGCAAGGAACTGGTTCCCGTGGGCGTCCCCACCCGGACCTTTGTCAACACCCTTCGGGATGGTGACGGCGCCATGGCCTTCTACATCGAATCACCCAGCTACGGCAACGACGTGATCAAGGCCACCCGAGTGGACGGCAATGGAGATTTCAGCTGGACCGGGGACATTGTCACGGCCGGCAGCCTGCCCAGCGGCAAGGGCCGTCTCAACGCCGCCATGAGCAGCGAGGGCTATGCCATCCTGGCCTGGTCGGACGACCGGCCCGGCCACCTCGATATCATCGGCCAGAACGTCAATGCCGACGGGACACTGGGCTACACCGCCACCTCCACGGTGTCGGCGGATCTCACCTGTCTGCCGGGATCGGGCACGGTGCCGTTCACCACGGCCTTCTCCGTGACCATCAACAGCGAGTACAGCGGCCAGATCAGGCGGATGGCGGGGCGGATCGACGTGGTCCTGGCCAACGGTTCGACTGTGGGCAACTGGCGGACGGGCTATACCAACATCGCCGACGGCGGCAGTTTTGTCACCGGCTGGAACACCACCATCCCGGCCTTCGGCACGGTGATCGGCACCAACACCTTCACCCTGGCGGTGGAGGACGTGACGCCGTCACCGTTCAACCAGCCGCCCTATCCGCCGGCCGGGGACACCACCTCCAACGACTGCACCGTGGAGGGAATCGCCCCCTGACCGCTATGGTATTCTAGGCCGATGAGTGAGCGACCCTCCAGAGGAAAGCGAGCCCGGCCTCGTCTGGCGAGCCCCCCCTTCGAGTTCCCGGCCGAAGTTCGGCGGATTGCGAAGAAATTGAAGGGCGGGGGCTTCCAGGCCCACGTGGCCGGCGGGGCGGTGCGCGACCTGCTCCTCGGGCGGCCGGCGGCCGACTGGGACGTGGCCACCGACGCCCGTCCGGAAGAGGTGCAGCGGCTGTTCGGGCGGGTGGTGCCCACCGGGATCAGGCACGGCACGGTGACCCTGGTCCGCGGCGGTGAAAACTACGAGGTGACCACCTACCGCACCGGGCGCCAGGGCCGCTACTCCCGGTCACTGGAAAAAGACCTGGCCTATCGCGACTTCACCTTCAATGCCATGGCCTGTGACCCGCTGGAGAACCGGCTGGTGGATCCCTTCGGGGGCTCCGCCGACCTGCGCCGCGGCGTGGTGCGGGCGGTGGGTTCGGCCGATGGCCGCTTTGCCGAAGACCCGCTGCGAATCTTTCGGGCGGTGCGCTTTGCCGCGGTGTTCCGCTTTCGCCTGGAAGCGGAAACGGCGGCGAGCATCCCCGGCCACCTGGAGGCCTTCCGCAAGGTGGCCCCGGAGCGGGTCCGCGAGGAACTGTTCCGGCTCCTCCTCGCTCCCCGGCCCTCCGAAGGCCTGGATCTCATGCGGCGCACCGGGCTGATGGCCGAGGTGATCCCCGAACTGCTGGAGGGTTGGCGCCGACGGCAGAACCATTACCATAAATACACCATTTACCGGCATATTATGGTCTGTGTGGACGCCTCGCCCCCCGAACTGGACCTGCGGCTGGCCGCCCTGCTGCACGACGTGGCCAAGCCGCGGGTGCGGCAGAAGATTGATGGCATTTTCCGTTTCCACAACCACGAGCAGGCCAGTGCGCGGCTGGCCAGGAAGATCCTCCACCGGCTGCGCTGCAGCCGGGCCAGGGTTGAGCGGGTGACCCACCTGATCAAACAGCACATGTTCCACTACCAGTCGGGGTGGAAGAATGCCGCGGTGCGGCGGCTGGTCCGCCGGGTGGGCCTGGAGCATCTGGATGACCTGTTCGCCCTGAGACGCGCAGATGTGGCGGCCCACGGCGTGCCCAGCGACGACCTGGAACTGCTGGAGGAACTTTCGGGTCGGATCGCACGGCTGGTGAGCGAGAAGCCGCCGCTGGGGGTGGGCGACCTGCAGGTGAGCGGCCGGGACGTCATGCAGGTCACCGGCCTCCACCAGGGGGCCGAGGTGGGCCGCCTGCTGGAGAGGCTGCTGCAGGAGGCCCTGGAGGACCCACGGACCAATCAGCGGGACCGGCAATTGGCGCGGCTGAGGCAGTGGCAGGGGGGAAGCGGGGAATGAGCAGACGCAGATCACGGCGGCGCTGGGGCTGCCTGATGGCCGTGGTTGCTGTGGTGGCCGGTCTGTGTGGTCTCTCGGCGTTGATGGGGAGCGAAGCGATGTGGAAAAAGATTGGCGACCTGGTGGACCGGACGTTCCTCTTCTACCCCCATGCGGAGTGGGTGGCCACCCCGGAGGATGGCGGTGTCCCCTTCGAGGACCTGATGCTCACCGGCGAGGACGGCAGCACCGTCTCGGCCTGGTATGTTCCGGCCCGCGACCCGGCAGCTCCGGTGCTTCTTTTCTGCCACGGCAACGCGGGAAACATCTCCCACCGGGTGCACAACCTGGTGCTGCTCAACCGCATCGGCATATCGGTGCTGATCTTCGACTACCCGGGATTCGGCCGCAGCAGCGGCCGGCCGCTGGAAGCCGGCGTCTACCGCTCGGCCCATACAGCCTGCCGCTACCTGAAGGAGGAACGGGGTATTCCGGACGAGAAGATCGTGCTCTTCGGCCGGTCGCTGGGTGCCGCGGCGGCGGTGGAACTGGCCGCCGCGGGGCAGGGGCGGGCGCTGATCATCGAGTGCGCCTTCACCGATCTCCACGAGATGGGCCGCCACCTCTACCCGGTGCTGCCCCTGCCACGCCGATTGAAGCGGAAATATCCCACGGCCGAGCGGCTGGCCGGGGTGCGGATGCCGGTGCTGATCATCCACGGCGAGGACGACCGGCTGGTGCCGGTGAGCATGGCTCGCCGGCTGCACCAGCTGGCCCGGCGGCCCAAGGACCTCTACCTCATTCCCGGTGCCGGACACGATGACACGATGTTCGTGGGCGGCGGGGAATACGGCAACCGGATCAGGAGTTTTGTCTCCACCTGGGTCCGCCCCTGAAACGGACGGTTCAGGAGGCGGATATTTGCCCGCAGAAATCCCTCCGAAGCCTTGGAAAAAAAAGATCTTGATGCCGGGTTTGAGGCAGTCCGGTGGTCCCTTTTCCCGGTTGCTTTCACCCTAAACCATCGCTATACTTACCGCTTATGCTGGCAGGCGTGACCCTGCGGACGACCCGTCCGCCGGGCCGGCTACCGGCCCCGGGAAAGGCTTCGATACACTTTTACATATTGTTTTTCGGTTCGATTCTGGGAGACCAAAACATGGTGGGAATTATCATTGGCGTCGTTGCGGCGGTGGCGGTCATCGCTCTGATCATCTGGATGGTGGCCCGACAATACACCAAGGTGGGCCCGAACCAGGTTCTCGTCATCTCCGGCGGCCGGGCGCGGACCATCACCCTGGCGGACGGGACCACGAAAAAGATCGGCTACCGCGTGGCCATCGGCGGCGGCACCTTTGTCAAGCCGCTGGTTGAGCAGGCGGAGGTCCTGCCCCTGGACATCTTCTCCGCCGACTTCGAGATCTCCGACGTGATTTCGGTCAACGGTATCAACTCCGTGGTTCGCGGCACGGCCCAGGTCAAACTCGACGGCACCGAACCCAATGTCTACCTCGCTGCCGAGCAGTTCCTGGGCAAGAGTTCCAGTGAAATTCTCGACGTGGCGCTGAAGGCCGTCGAGGGTGCCGTGCGCACCATCATCGGCACGATGAAGCTCGAGGCGATCAACCGCAGCCGCAAGGAATTTGCCGCCACGGTGAACACCGAAATCGAACCGGTGTTTGGAGGCATGGGTCTCCGGCTGATGTCCTTCAACCTCAATGAAATTCAGGACCGGCAGGGCTACCTCGAAGCGTTGGGCAAACCCAAGATCGTCGAGGCGCGGCGGGATGCCGAGGTGGCCGAGGCCGAAGCGGCACGGGACGCGCTGATCAAGTCGGCCGAAGCCCAGAAGGAAGGGGATGTGGCCAAGCTGCTCGCCGAGGCCGAAGTGGCCGAGGCGGCCAAGGCTTTCGAGATCAAGAAATCGACCTACCAGGCCGAGATCAACGTCACCAAGGCCAAGGCCGACCACTCCTACGAACTGGAGCGCCACAAGCAGAACCAGGTGGTCAAGGACGAGGAGTTCAAGGTCAAGCTGCTGGAAAAGACCATGGGCATCGAGCTGGAGGAGAAGGAAACCCTCCGCCGGCAAAAGGAACTGGATGCCACGGTGAAACTGGCGGCCGACGCCGAGGAATACCGTCTCACCGCCGAAGCCCGGGGCCGTGCCGAAGCCATGCGCCTGGAAGGGACGGCCAATGCCGAGGTGGAGAAGCTGCGGGGCGAGGCCGAGGCCCACGCCATGCAGAAGAAAGCCGAATCCTGGAGCAACTACAACCAGGCGGCCATTGCCGAGATGCTGATCGACAAACTGCCTGAACTGGCAAGCAGCATTTCGGAACCGCTGTCCAAGGTGGACAAGATCATCATGGTGGATGGCGGCTCCGGCGCCGGCGGCGCCTCGCGGCTCACCGGCCAGGTGGCTTCGGTGATGGCCCAGCTCCCCGAGGTGGTGGAAGGGCTCACCGGCTTTGATCTCAAGCAATTGCTCGGCACCCTCCAGAAGCGGAAGGATGATTCCGGGTCTGAAGACGGCACCGACTGACCTGGGCTGCCGGAGGGACCATTGATGAGCATCATTGCGGACAGAATCAGCCGGATCGAGGAATCCACCACGCTGAAGATCGCGGCCCGGGCCAAGTCCATGCGCGCCGAGGGCATCGACGTGGTGGACTTCAGTGTCGGCGAGCCGGATTTCAACACCCCGGAGAACATCAAGGACGCGGCCAAACGGGCCATCGACGAGAACTTCACCGGTTACACGGCCAGCGACGGCATCCTCGAACTGCGCCAGGCCATCGTCGATCGATATCGCGCAGACCATGGCCTGGAATACAAACCGAACGAGGTGATCGTTTCCTGCGGCGCCAAGCACTCCCTGTACAATACGGCCATCGTCCTGTTCAACAAGGGCGAGGAGATGATCATCCCCGCGCCCTACTGGGTCTCCTATCCGGCCATGGCCAGCCTGGCCAAGGCCAACGGGGTGATCGTGCCCACCCGTGAGGAGAACGGTTTCCGGCTCACCCCCGACGAGCTGAGGGCGCACGTCAATGTCAACACCAAGGCATTGATGCTCAACAACCCCTCCAACCCCACCGGGTCGGCTTACAGCCGGCAGGAACTGGAAGCCATCGCCGAGGTGGTGCTGGAGGAGGGGCTCTACGTCATCGCCGACGAGATCTACGACAAGATCGTCTACGACGGTTTCCGCTTCACGCCCTTTGCCTCGCTGAGCGAGGAGATCCGGCAGCGGACGGTGACCATCAACGGTGTTTCCAAGGCCTACTCCATGACCGGGTGGCGGATCGGCTATGCTCTTGCGCCGCGGGAGATCGTCGCCGCCATGAGCAAGGTGCAGAGCCACTCCACCTCCAATGCCACATCGGTGGCGCAGAAGGCCGGACTGGAAGCCATCGCCGGCTCGCAGGCGGAGGTGGGCAAAATGGTGGCCCAGTTCCAGCAGCGGCGGAATTTCCTGCTGGAGCGGCTCACGGCCATCCCCAATATCTCCTGCCACAAGCCGGAGGGTGCCTTCTACCTCTTCCCCAATGTGCGGTCCTATTTCGGCACCGAATACGGGGGGATGGTGATCCGCAACGCGTACGGCATGGCCCACTACCTGCTCAAGAAGGCAAACGTGGCCGTGATACCCGGCGAAGCCTTCGGCAGTCCGGACAACATCCGGCTCTCCTATGCCAGTTCCATGGAGAACCTGGAAAAGGGGATCGACCGCATTGCCGAGGCCCTCTCCCAGCTCAAGCCCACCCTGGCTTCGCGGAAAGTAAAGCTGGACAACAGCTTTACCACGGTGACCAGGAGAGTCCCTTCCCGGACGGACGTGGCCGACTCGATGCGGGACGGGATGGTGGCCGAGGCCGAAGAGCACCTGCCGCACCACAACTACTTCGAGTGGAACGCCAACATCGGCGGTGTGATCCTCCAGCTGCGCACCAATGTCCGTCACCTTTACGACTTCTGGATGGAAAACTGGTATCCGGCGCTGATCGAGTCCGATCTCGAGCCCCACGGGGTGATCTATGCCGTGGACGGTGTTCCGGGCCGGGAGCCCAGCGCCTACTACCATCCCGAATCCCGCACCGGCCTGATTTTCAACAGCTGCTACTACGGCCAGTGCAAGAGTATGGCCCTGGGCATGGTGGCCGACATCAGCGAGCGTCTGCTGGACGTGCACGGGATCTACGGTTCCTGCGTCGATATCGGCGGCCAGGGCACGCTGCTGCTCGGGGCAAAGGGGGCAAACCGGCGGCGCCATTTCTACCGCCTGCTGGAGCAGGACGATGTGCGCTTCGTCACCGAGGACTGGCTCAACGTGCGCTACCGTGGCGGCAAGGCCCAGGCGGACAACGTGGAACGCAAGGTCTATCTCAAGACCAGGCTGGCTCTGGACTATCCCAATTTCGCCCGGCTCTTTGAAGGCAGCCGCTGTGAGAACGTGGTGATGAAACGCGCCTGGTGCGAAGACCACAAGTGCCAGTTGGGCGAGTGTGCCCTGGACCATGGCGAGCCGTTCTGTTTCCACGGTTCGACCTATTCCCGGGTCATGGTGGACCCGGTCTGGTTCGGGGGCCCGGACAAATATGTGCGCCGGACAGCGCTGGAACGGGTGGTGCTGCTCACCGATGACCGCACCTCGCCGCCGGTGAGCGGGATCGACGCCGACGAAGTGCTGGCCAGGATGGCCTCCTCCGGCGGAGAGCCGGGCATCCTGTCTTCTTCCTCGCCACTGGATACCAGCAACTATTTCACCAGCCATCCCGTGGTTCACGTAAATGTACCGGCGCCTGCCCCGAGCCCCACGGGCGGCGGAGGTTCACCGTTCTTCAACCCGCACCTGCTGGTTTCCCGGCCGGAACGGCTGGATACCCAGGAGCGCTACTTCCGCTACCTGCTGCGTCTGGTGCCCTGTTTCCTGGTCAACAGTTCAGCCGGGCCGGAGGAAACGGTGCAGGCCAGAATTCGTGACCTGGTCCGCGGCAGCTAGCCGGCGGCCCCCTGTCAGTTCACACGGACCATCGAGCCCCCGGCCGGAATTTCCCGGCCGGGGGCTTTTCTGTTCAGAGCTTCTCCGTGCCACCCCGATGGAGATTGCGTAAAGTATCTTTCCAGGAAAACCGAAAGGAATGACAGGTATGTAATCAGTCGATACCCCGGGTTTGGTTGGCCGGGGTGGATATTGGTTTTCCTTGGGTGGGGGTGCCGGTGATTCCTGCCTGAAGACCCGGGGACGTCTCTATGGTACGAACAAAGCCCAGGCAGGAAATTTCGGCCACCGTGCCGGAGGCGTTCCAGCCGCTCTTCGAGAAGGCTGAGGTGTGCATCCGTGATTTTTTCAGCGCGCGGGATGACCGGCCGCTGTCCGGGTCCATCAACATTTCGGGTGAGCGATACATCCTCATCCGGGCCGCCTCCCTCTCCACCGAATTCTTCGACCAGGTGATGCAGCTCTACCGGGACCGGGGTGAGGAAAAGGCGATACAGGTGGCCAACAGCCTGCTCTTTGACATTGCCCACGCCATCGGCCGGGCCGACGCGAGAAACTTCCGCCGGAGAATGAAGGTGGACGACCCGGCGGAACTGCTGGCCCTGGGGCCGATTCATTTTGCCCACTCCGGGTGGGGCCACGTGGTTCTCCATCCCGAGTCGAGCCCCACTCCCGACCATGACTATTTCCTCCACTTCAATCACGACAATTCCTCCGAGGCCGATGTCTGGCTGCGCAGCGGCCGCCAATCTCCACAGCCGGTCTGTGTGATGAGCGGCGGGTACTCGTCCGGTTGGTGCGAGGAGTGTTTCGGTGTCTCCCTGGTCACCGTCGAGCTGGAATGCCGGGCCACCGGCGCCGATCACTGCCGCTTCATCATGGCCCACCCTTCCAAAATCAGGGAGAACCTGATTCTGATGGGCGGTGATGCGCTCGCTCCATCCGGGGCCCCATCCGAAGTGGACATCCCCGAGTTCTTCCAGCGCAAACGGGTACAGGAGGAACTGAGCCTCCAGGTGGAAAGGAAAACAACGGAACTGCGGGCGGCCAACGAGAAGCTCCGACGGGAACTGGCCGAGCGGAAAAGGGCCGAGGCTGCTCTGCGGGACAGCGAGGAGAGGTTCCACACCCTCTTCGAGGAATCGCGGGATGCCATTTTCATCAACAGCCGCGATGGCCGTTTCGTCGAAATCAACCAGTCTTCGCTGGATCTCTTCGGTTACGATCGGGAAGAGTTGATGGGGATGCGTGCCGGGGACCTCTATGTCAATCCCGAGGAACGCTTCCATTTTCAGCAGTACATCGAGCAAGAGGGGTCGGTCCGCGACTGGGAACTGGACCTGCGCAACAAATCGGGCGACGTGCTGCACTGCCTGCTCACCGCCAGCCTGCGACGCGATCCGTCGGGGCAGATCATCGGCTACCAGGGAATAATCCACGACATCAGCGAACGGCGGCGGGCCCTGGAAGCGCTGAAGTCCAGCGAGGAGCAGTTCCACGCCCTGTTCGAGGAATCGCTGGACGCGATCTACATCACCACGGTGGAGGGGAAGTTCATCGCCGTCAACCGCTCAGCCCTTGAACTCTTCGGTTACACGCAGCAAGAGATGATCGGCATGAACGCCGCCGAACTCTACGCCAACACCGATGACCGGCTGCGGTTCCAGCAGGAGATCAAGTCCGCCGGTTCGGTGAGCGGGTTCGAAGTGAGGTTGAAGCAGAAGGACGGCAGCCAGCGGGATTGTCTGCTGACCTCCTCCCAGCGCTACGACTCGGAAGGCCGGGCGGTTGGCTACCAGGGCATCATCCGCGATATCACCGAGCGGAAAAAAGGTGAGCAGGCGCTGAGGGAAAGTGAGGAAAAATTCCGGGCGATCACTGGAACAGCCACCGATGCCATCATCCTGATGGACAACCGGGGCAAAATTTCCTACTGGAACCCGGCGGCCGAGAACATGTTCGGCTACAGCGCCGATGAGATGGTGGGGGAGGACCTGCACATGGTTCTCGCTCCCGATGAATACCACAAGGACTTCTTCAGGGGCTTTGGCCGGTTCCAGAAGGAGGGGGTGGGCACTGTCATCGGGCGGACGGTGGTGCTGGTGGCCCGGAAGAAGAACGGGGCCACATTCCCCTTCGAGATCTCCACCTCGGCGATGAAGATTCGCGGCAAGTGGCACGCGGCCGGCATCATCCGGGACATCTCCGAGCGGGAGCAGTCCAACGAGGAATTGCGTGAATCGCGGGCCATGCTGCGTTTGGTGATGAACACCATCCCCCAGTATGTCTTCTGGAAAGACCGCGAATCGGTCTATCTCGGCTGCAACGACATTTTTGCCCAGGCCGCCGGTGTGGGGTCCTCGGAATCGATCATCGGCAAGTCGGACCACGACCTGGCCTGGACCAGGGAGCAGGCCGATTTCTTCCGCGAGGTGGACGCCCGGGTGATGACGTCCGACACACCCGAGTTCCATATCATCGAACCCCAGCAGCAGGCGGACGGCAAACAGGCCTGGCTGGACTCCAACAAGGTGCCGCTGCACGATGCCGAGGATGAGGTGATCGGCATGCTGGGAACCTTCGAGGACATCACCGCCAGGGTGGTGGCCGAGGAGGAGAAGGAGCGGATGCAGGCCCAGTTGCTGCAGGCGCAGAAAATGGAGGCGGTGGGTACCCTGGCCGGTGGGGTGGCCCACGATTTCAACAATCTGCTCACCGCGATCCAGGGGTACGTGGACCTGGCGATGATCAAGTCGGGAGAATCCGATCCCTCGCACTGGTATCTGAAACAGGTGAAACAGGCCAGTCTGAGGGCCGCGGACCTGACCCACCAGTTGCTCCTCTTCAGCCGCAAGCAGCCGATGTCGCTGAAGGTTCTCGCGCTGAACGGCGTGGTCCGGGACCTGCTGAAAATGCTCGAGCGGCTGATCGGCGAAGACATCGGTATGGAAGCCGACCTGGAGGAGAACCTCTGGGCGGTGCGTGCCGACTCGGGCAGCCTGGGGCAGGTGGTGATGAACCTGGCGGTGAACTCCCGTGACGCCATGCCCGAAGGAGGCCAGCTCTCCTTCCGGACGGAAAATGTGGCGCTGAACAGTATCGACTGTCGCCACATCAACGGCGCCCGCCCCGGCAATTTCGTCAAGCTGACGGTCAGCGACACCGGGGTGGGGATCTCGGATCAGATGCTCGAGCATATTTTCGAGCCCTTTTTCTCCAGTAAGGGGTCGGAATCGGGGACCGGTCTGGGTTTGGCCGTGGCCTTCGGCATTGTCCAGCAGCACGAGGGCTGGATTACGGTGGAAAGCGATCCGGGTGTGGGGACCAGCTTCAGCGTGTTCATTCCGGCCACCAGCGATGAGGTGAGAAAGGACGACGATCAGGCAGTGCCCATGGAGAGCCTCACCGGTGCCGGTCAGCGGGTGCTGCTGGTGGAGGACGAGGCGGACATCCGTGACCTGATCACCGAAGCGCTGGGCAGCAGCGGCTACCTGGTCTTATCCGCGGCCAGCGCCGACGAAGCCATGGAGCTTTACAAGAAAGAGAGCGGGAAATTCGATCTGGTGTTCAGCGACGTGGTGCTCACCGACCGCAGCGGCGTGCAGCTGGTGGAGGAACTGAAAGCCCTTGACCCGAATCTGAAGGTGATCTTCTGCAGCGGGTACACCGACGAGAAATCGCAGTGGCCGGTGATCCAGAGCATGGGCTACGCTTTTCTCAAGAAGCCGTTTTCGCTCATTGACATGCTGCAGTTGATCAACGACGTATTTGAACAGTAAATCCTCGTCTGTGGTCCAATGGCTGCGTTGCAGGCCTCCTCAAAAGACTCACATACCATCAAAGTATGCTCGTCCTTTTCGTCGGCCTGCGCCTTGCCCTTGAACCACAGACGAGGATTTTGCTGATCTGTTCGGTGAAGGGGCTCAGGCGGGTTTCTTCTTGCGGCGGAAGACCCGGCCCAGGGTGATCGGCAGGTTGAAAAACAGGTCGTAGATCCAGTGCTCGATCAGTGCGCCCCGTTCGCCAAAGACGGGAATGATCCGGACCATGCTGGTGGCCCAGTTGCCGGCCATGAACCGGGCCAGGGCGGGATACTCGGTGACCATCTGCAGCGGGAAGCCGAGATAGCCGATGTAGTGCCAGAAGGAGACGAACACCGCCACCCGGTAGTTGTGCCAGTTCCGTTCCCGGATCATCAGGTAGAGCACGTAGAAGCCCCGGACAAGTGACCCCGGGGAAATCGGGGTGGCCTGGAAGAAGAGCAGTACGCCCCCGGCATAGGCCATCCCCTCCTGCCAGGTCTGCCCCAGTCGCCACCAGGCCCAGGCGGCAAGAAGAACGGCCACCACCTGGGTCACCGGGACGGTGCAGATATGGACAGCCATACTCTTCAGATATTTTTGAATGTAGGGATCCTTGGCCCGGCTCCTGATGTGCGCTGCCTCTTCGTCGGTCAGCATCCCGTCTCGATGGCCGGTGTCAATCTGATCCAGCAGCCACTGCTCCCGGAAATCCGCATTGAAGTAGAGCTTTATCGGGTAGGTCACCGCGGCCTTCACACGGTCCCAGGCATAGCGGGGTTCGGTGAAGAAGCGGTGCCACGACGGGGGCAGCCAGCCCAGGAGGAACCGTTGGATGTAGAAACGGACCGGCCGGTTCACCAGCCGTTCCAGCCGTTCCTCCGAGCCGCGGCCATTGCGCTGCCAGGTGATCAGCCGTGCGGCCCGGCCGGCACGGAGGCGGCTGCGGAAATAGCCGTAACTGCTCAGCACCCGTTTCAGGTGGCGGCGGTAGAGGTCGTTGCCCCAGGTTTGCCGGAACAGCCGGCCGAGGAAGGGCACCAGGCCGGAGAGCAGGCAGAGCAGGAATGACCATCCCGAAACGTTCAGCCGGCGGGCGTGCTCGTCGTCCACCTGCCCACGCACCCGCCAGCCTTCCACCAGGCCTTCGCGCACCGATTGGCGCAACGGCGGGTCGGTGAGCAGACGGAAGTGGTGGTGGGTCAGGTCGGGGAGCGACTCGCGGTAGGCGTTGTCCCGCTCCTTCAACTCTTCCAGTGCCGGTTGCAGATCTTCGAAACTGTCCCGGTTTTCCCGGCAGAACTCTTCCAGCTGATCCACGCTGCCCCGGTCAAACTGCACCAGGTCGCCCCGGCGCAGGCCTTTGAGAATCAGACCGAAGTCTGCCGGGCTCATGGGCAGGAAGGGAAGCAGGGCCAGACCGGCCCGGAAGTCGATGGCGGTGAGCCGGCCGCCGGTTTCGTCCCCCTCCCCGGTCCGCTTCAATACGTTGGGCTGGCTCTTCATCGTCCACCACTCGTATTGCCGGGCGAACTCCGGTGCGCCCAGATCATGCAGCATGCGCACGAAGCGGATCATGAAGGAGCGTTTCTCCAGGTATTCGCGGGAGCCGTCCCCGCCATCCATGATTCGACCGTCCTTGCGCACCCGCCGGTTGCGGCCGATCAGACGGTCTTCAACTTCGTAGATCCAGGTGCGGCCCTCGATCCATTCGTTGATCTCGGCATAGCTGTCCAGGTTGCTGTCGAAAAAGGTGGCAAAGGTGTCCACCACCGCGGCCTCGTCACCGAGGTGGATGCGCGCGGCGCGGCGGATCATTTTCTGCCAGAGCACGCCGCTGCGGGCGGCGTGCTCGTTCACCTGGGCCGAGAACGGCCCCTGGTAGGCCAGCCAGTAGAGCGTGTTGCGGAAGAGGAGTGAAAAGCCGGAGGGGGGAACGATGATCTTCACCGCGTACTGCGCGCCTTCCTCCAGCCCCTCCAGCGGGCCCTCTGGCGCCTCCAGTCGGGCCAGCCTTACCCGGTACACCTGGCCGGCGAACCCGCCCCCGACGAATTTTTCCACTTCGAGGGTGGCGCTGCCGCGTCGGGCGGGCACCACGCCGGTGATATCCACCGTCATCCGGTCGCCAGGGTCGTAACGCTGGGGCTTCGGCGGCAGGAGCAGGCCGGCACCGTCGATTATCTGCTCCATGCTCTCTTTGAAGTCGCTCATCGCTCCCTTCCCGGTTCCGCCACAGCCCGGATTGGCACCTGGGCGCTCTTTGCCGTCCGCGCACCCGACGCCGTTCTGTCTCTCATCGATTCAGCAGGAAATTGTCATTACGTAATTCGGCTGTCCGGCCGAGGCGGTCTCAGCCGTAGCGCCAACCGGTTCGGTTGCTGCCCTGCCGATCCCTCGGTCGCCAGGGCTTGAACACGTTGCCGGACGACGTGTCCCCTCCGGTTTTTTCGGCATGGGGTTCCACCCGGCGGACAAACACCCGGGAGTGATCGTCGGGGGAGATACGGTATGACTCTTCCGCGACCCGCAGGATCTCGGAGGCCAGGCCCTCTTCGGCCACTTCCTCGGTGAACTTGCGGCGGCCGTTCACCAGGTCCCTGATGTAGCTGTCGATCTGCTCGGGGGAGTAGAACTTGTCCGGGTTAAAGGGGCCGAGGTCGCCGTCGACGCATTTGACGACCCGTTCCACACCCAGGGGACCCATCTCGTAACTGTTGGTTCCCCGGACGTCTCCGCGCTGGATGGCGGCCATCAGGTTGATCGGCACGCGTTCCACCTTGCGGATCATGTTCTTCTTTTTGACGCCGCCCTCGTTGATCGTCTCCACGATCTCACCCACACCACCGGTGTTGTACTGATAAAAACTCACCTTGCCGGGGTATTTCTCGGTCAGCTCCATGATGATGTCGCGGAAGAGATTGACCTTGTGCCCCCGGGACCCGACGATGAACGGGTCGGTGCCCACGGTGCGCACCGACTCTCCGGCCTTGGACGGCTGGCTGGCGTAGCTGTGGCTCGATTCACCCCAGAGGTAGGCCAGCACCGCCTGTTCGGGGTTCAGGCGCTGGGCAAAGGACATCATGGTGTTGCGCCGGGTGATGAAGGCGAACATGATGCCGTCCACCTCGTCCAGCGGCGGGGTGTTGAGCCCCTTGGCGGCGATGGGCCGCAGCCGCCCCCGCCGTTCCACCATCAGCTTGCTCTTCTGGATCACCGCCCGGCCGTTGGCGCAGAGCGTCTCGTCGAGGAAATCGGGACGGCCGGCCGAGTCGATCATCACGTTTTCCATCAGCGCCGACTTGTCGATCAGCGCGTTGTACATCGACTCCTGCAGGGTTTCGTCCACGTCGGTCTTGACGAAGAACCCGCTCTCGCTGCCCAGGGAGGAACCGTCGCGGCAGAGGAAGACGATATCGTCCTGGGCCACCTCGGTTTTCTCGCCCTTGCCGTAGTCCAGGCCCAGCTGGTGGCAGGACCAGGTGGACTTGCCGGTGGCCGAAAGGCCGAAGAGGAAGACCACGTATTTTTTGAGCTTGCCGCTGGCGGCGTCCACCGCGTGAACGATCTTGGTCCCGGCATGGAGGCCCAGCATGTCCTCCTTGTCGGCGTAGTACATTGCCTGGCGCAGAAAGCCCTTCTTGTCTTCGCCCATGTAATCGGTGCCCAGGGCGATGTTGATGTTCAGCTCGGGCAGGGCCAGCACCTGTTGCCGGATTTTGTGCTCTTCCGGGATGTGGAGCATGATGAACTTCGGTCCCGGGTGTTTCTTCAGGCTTTCCGGGTCGCCGAGGGTGTTGCCCCACATATAGGGCAGCCGGCAGTTCTTCAGGTCGGCGGCGGACATGTAGAGGTTGCAGCGGGGGTTGAACCGGTCGTTGAGGCCCATCTGACGTTCGAGGTGCAGGAAGGGGAAGGTGCGGATGACGTGCAGCACCCGCTCCAGCTCATCCGGGGAATTGGCGATCAATTCCTTGTGCAGGTCGGAGGGCCGGGTCAGGCGCACCGGGTCACTGCCGAGGTAGACCGTTCGGGGCCCGATACGGCTCGAAGTGGCCGAACGCCAGCCGTAGGAGCCGAAGACGGTTTTCATCCCGGTCTTGCGGGCCTTGCCCCGCAACTTGCGCAGGTTCACCCGCTTGATATTCGGCCCTTCCAGTGCCCGCACCAGCTCACGGGCGAACTTTTCATATGCCGCGACGTTGTAGATATCCTTGCTCACGTCTCATCCTCTGGGTTTCCGTGCCCTCTATTTCGTTTCGGGGTGTCCCGACGATTCGCAAAAGCGAATTCTAGTCTTTCCGGTCGGCCCGCGCAAGCAGGAAGAGAGACCACCGATCCCCCTGTCCGGAAAAGAGTTAGGCCGATATCAGCGGGTCCGGAGGGGCGTCCGTGGAACAGTGCCCCGCCGATGGGGTATCATTCCACCGGCAGGCATCAAAACAGAACAACAATGGATGGCGGAAATGGACAATCCTGACAAGGATAAAAAGGGAAGCGGGGATCCGGCGACTCTGGACGTCATCTGTGTCGAGTGCGGGGCCCTGATGACCGTTGACCTTGCCACCGGCGCCGTGCTGAGCCACAAGAAACAGGCGCCCAGGGGCAAGAAGACCACTCTGGATGACCTGGCCGGGAGTATGCGACAGGGGCGGGAAACCGTCGGCCGGAAGTTCGCCCAGGCCCTGGAGGAGCGGAAGAACAGATCCGACATCCTTGACCGCAAGTTCCGCGAGGCGCAGAAACGGGCGGCCAAGGAAAAGGACACCGGCCGGCCGATACGGGAGATCGACCTGGACTAGAAGTGGCTTCCTCACCTCGCCTGAGGCCCGATAGCGGCGTTGACGGCCTCTTCGGAATGCTCACATACCACAAAAGTATGCTGCGCTTCCTCGTCGGCCGTCGCCTTGCTCTCGAACCACAGTCGAGGTGATGAAACCACTTCGGGGTGTTGTCGGAACGCGGAAGAGAAGGGAATCAGATGGAGCGTCTGCAGAGCGCGTTGGGCCTCCTTGTTCTGCTTGGCCTGGCCTGGCTTTTTTCTGAAGCGCGCCGCAAGATCCGTTACCGGCCGGTGATCGCCGGCGTCCTGCTCCAACTGGCCCTCGGCCTGCTCTTTATCCGCGCTCCGGGGAGCCGGACATTTTTCCACCAGCTCAACCGCCTGGTGACCGTGCTGGAGGATGCCACCCGGGCCGGAACCTCGTTTGTTTTCGGTTTCCTCGGCGGTGCGGACCTTCCCTTTTCCGAGCTTTCCCCCGGTGCCTCCTACGTTCTTGCCTGCCGCGGGCTGCCGCTGCTGCTGCTGATGTCGGCCCTCACCGCGCTGCTCTTCCACTGGGGCATTCTCCAGCGGGTGGTGGGCCTCTTCTCCTTCATCCTGCGCAAGACCATGGGGATCAGCGGTTGCGAGTCCCTCGGCACCTCGGCCAACATCTTCGTGGGGATGATCGAAGCCCCGCTCTTCATCCGCCTCTACTTTTCCAGCCTGACCCGCAGCGAGCTGTTCACCATCATGGCCGGGGGCATGGCCACCATTGCCGGGACGATGATGGTGCTCTATGCCAACATCCTCGGCGGGGTTCTGGACGGCGCACTGGGCCACCTGCTGGTGGCCTCGGTGATCAGCGCCCCGGCGGCGATAACCGTGGCCAAGCTGATGATCCCCGAGACGGGCACTCCCCGTGAGGGTGATTTCAATATCCGACCGGAAAGCCGCAGTTCCATGGACGCCATCACCCGGGGGACGCTCCAGGGATTGGAACTGCTGCTCAACGTCGTGGCCATGCTGGTGGTTTTTGTCGCCCTGGTCTTCCTGGTCAACGCCGGCCTCGGTCTGCTGCCCCACTGGGGCGGCGAGGTGGTGAGCATGGAGCGGATTCTTGGCTGGCTGATGGCCCCGTTGGCCTGGCTGATGGGTGTGGACTGGTCCGAAGCCCGGGTGGCCGGCTCGCTGATGGGCACCAAGGTGGTGCTCAACGAGATGCTGGCTTATATCCAGCTGGCCCGCCTGCCCGAGGGTGTCCTCTCACCGCGAAGCCGGCTGATCATGCTCTATGCCATGTGCGGTTTTGCCAATTTCGGCTCGGTGGGGATCATGATCGGTGGAATGGGCGCCATCTCACCCGAACGCCGCGGTGAGGTGGTAGAACTGGGCCTGCGCTCCATTGTCGCCGGCACCCTGGCCACCATGATGACCGGCTGCGTGGTCGGCATGCTGGGCATCTTTTAAGAGCAAAAGAGGCATCAGAAAGTAGAGAAAGTAGGGACAGTTACTACTTTTTCAAAAAAAGTAGTAACTGTCCCTACTTTCTCTCACTCCTGTTCAGGAGATCGCTTCGTCGCCTGCGGCTTCTCGCGATGACTCCGGCACCAAGCCGTTCAGCGTGTCGTCCATCTCCTCGCGGGAGTAGATGTCGGTTTTTCCCAGGATGACGTGGATGCGGGTGAAGGGCAGAGGCAGTTTTGCCTGGTTCCAGGATTTCTTGAAGGTGAAGTAGTGTTCGGGCCAGGAGCGCAGGGGAAGGATGGGACGTCCTGACTTCTCCGCCAGGCGGACGATTCCTTCCTTGGTTTTGTAGATCGGCCCTCGCGGGCCGTCCACCGCCATGGTGAAATTGTAGCCCTTTCTGATCATCCGGATCGAAGCGATAAAGCCCCGTGCCCCGCCGCGGGTGGATGAACCGCGGGTGGTGCGAAAGCCGAAACACTCCAGGGCAGTGGCCATGATGGTTCCGTCCCGGGAGTCGGAGACCATGGCCACAATGCCGCGATTGCGGAAGCAGGGGATCAGGGCGAGTTCATCCTGGTGCCAGAAGGCGTAGATGTAGTTGTTCCCCGGCTTCGGGTCGCGATCATGGAGCTCGGAAAAGACGGTCCGCGGTGTGTCCGGGCTGGCGTAGTGCAGCCGGAAGCGGAAGGTGGCGGAGTACAGCCGGTAGATCAGCCAGGCGATCCAGCCGATGATCTTTTCCTTGCGATACCGGGGTGTGTCGGGCATCGGTTCTCCATTATCCGTAACGCTCGGCCGCAAGATAGAGCCTTGCTTCAGGTGCTGTCAATCTGCTTCGTCAGGCTCAGCAGAGATCCCCCGGCCCGCCCCGTTCTCCAGCCGCCGCGCCGCCTCGAGGTAGTAGGATTCCACCTTCTCGAAGCCGACAAAATTCTTGCCCAGCCGGCTGCAGGCCGCCCCGGTGTTGCCCAGGCCCATGAAGGGATCGAGCACCAGCCCCACCCGTTCCAGCCCGTGGACACGCAGGCACATCTCGGGCAGGCGGGCCGGGAAGGTGGCCGGATGGGGCCGGTCGGTGGCCCGGCGCTTGATCGTCTCATAGGGGATGAACCAGGTGTTTCCCCGGCAGTGCAGGTCGCGGCCCCCGGCGGCGGCCCAGCGGGTGACGTTGCTCTTGTCCTGGTAGGGCACACCGAGGGCCAGCCGGTCCAGCGGCACATCCCCTTCGTGGGTCAGGTGAAAGATGTACTCGTGGCAGTCGTTGACAAATCTCTTGGAGTTGATCGGTTTGTAGTGCCCCACCACCACGTCGCCGGTGATCGCCGGGTAACGGCCCGCATCCTCCTTCATCACCGAGATCGACTTGACCCAGTGGAAGACGTTCTGCAGCTGGAAATGCTGGCGGGCCACGCCCAGCACCTCGAAGGGCACCCAGGGATCCCGGGGGCGGGAGCCGACATTGAGGAAGAAGGAGCCCTGCCGCCCCAGCAACCGCTTCACCGCGGCGAACCAGCGGCCGGTCCACTGGAGGTAGTCGGACCGCGAACCGCCGTCGTCAAAGCCCTCGTACTTGATCCCCAGATTGTAGGGCGGCGAGGTGACCACCACGTCCACCGACCCGGGTTGCAGACCTTCCATGCGATCAAGGCAGTCGCCGTGGACCAGGCGGATTTCCGCGTCCCCCTGGGCGGCGCGGATCATCTTCTCGGTGGCGGGCATCGCGCTCTCCCTCGTTGCAGCATTGGTCTCCGATGGTCCTGCCGGCCATTGTACCGTTTTGCCGGTGAACGGGAAAGACCGGCCCGCTGTGGATTGGAACTGGCCCTTGACTCGGTTTCGACCCGGTGCAAACATACTGGGTTGCAAACCGTGAGGTGATGATGAACGCGCATTTGAACAGAGTGGGGGGAACGCATGCCGGGAGCGGTCTGGTCACGCTCGGTCTGCTGCTCCTGATGCTGGGGGGCTGGTCCTGCAGCGGCCCCGGCCTGGAAGACCTGACGCTCCACAAGCCGGGGGAATACGAGGATCACGGCGACATGGCGGAGCTGGCCGGCGAAGCCTCCCCGTCCGACGGCAAAGGGACCGCATCCCTCGAGGCCTCCGGGCCGGCGGTGGCCGGTGCTCCGGGCACCTGGACCATCACCTACACCGCGGCCGGTGAGGGGATCGCCGTGGGCGGGGGCGTGGTGCTCCAGGTCTCGCCCTTCTGGCAGTGGTCGCCGCCCCAGGACCGTTTCCCCGAGTACTCCGGCTACACCACGGTCAGCTGCTCCGACCCCGCCGTTCGCCTGGAACTCTCCACCGGGCAGCATCCGTTCATGGTGGCCCGGGTGCGGGACAAGGATCTGGCCGCGGGTGAGACCATCCGCTTCATTTACGGCGACACCGGCGGCGGATCGAGCCCGGGTGGCGCGGCCATCGCCGACCGCTACGCCGAACACGGCGAGACCTTTTTCATCAAGGTGGATGGCGATGGGGACGAGTATTTCGCCCCCATCGCGGAGCACCCCACGGTGGACGTGGCCGCCGGGCCGCCGGTGGGATTCTTTGTCACTGCCGAGTCCTGGGTGGAGCAGGGGGGAACCGTGCAGGTCACCGCCTCGGCCCTGGACCGGGTCTGGAACCGTGCCGCCCAGTATCGCGGCCGGGTGGAACTGGATCTGCCCCCCGGCCTGGAACTGGTGTCCGGCCCCGAGGGCCCGTTCACCGAGGCGGAGGCCGGCGCCCGGGTCTTCACCCTCCGGGCCCTGGAGGAGGGGTTGTTTCACGTGACCGCCCGGGACCCGGATGGCCGGCTGGGCGAGGGTGGGAGCAACACCATTTTCTGCGGTGAGATGCTCAATGAATATCGGCTCTATTGGGGCGACCTCCATGGCCACTCACGGCTCAGTGACGGTTCGGGATCCCCCGAGGACTACTACGCCTACGCCAGGGACGTGGCCGGCCTCCACGTTTCGGTGCTCACCGACCACGATGGCCACGGCATCCTGCCCCTGGACACCACCCCGGCGCTCTTCGAGCAGATCCGGCAGACCACCGAGGCCTTCAACGAGCCGGGCCGCTTCGTCACCTTCCCCGGGTACGAGTGGACCAACTGGATCTACGGCCACAAGCACGTGCTCTACCTGAATCCCGAGGAAGCGGAGATCTTCAGCTTTCGCGACCCGGACAACGACGAACCAACGGAGTTGTGGTCCAGCCTGCAGGGCAAGACCGCCATGACCATCAGTCACCACGTGGGCGGCGGACCCATCGCCTGTGACTGGGACCACCACAACCCGGAGCTGGAGCGCCTGGTGGAGATCGCCTCGATCCACGGCATTTCCGAATACTACGGCGGCCCCCGTTCGGTTTACCGCCCGGTGGAGGGCGCCTTTGCCCAGGACGCCCTGGCCCGCGGCTACCGCCTGGGCATGATCGGCTCCGGGGACAGCCACAACAGCCATCCCGGAACCCGTGACGTGTCGGCGGCCACCCACGGCCTGGCCGGGATCTATGCCACCGGTCTGACCCGCGAGGAGATCTGGGAGGCCCTGCATTCACGTCGGGTCTTCGCCACCGCCGGCCAGCGCATCGTGGTCAACTTCCTGGTCAACGGGGAGATGATGGGTGGAGAAATCGCCGTGAGCGACCCGGGCGAGCCGCGGCTGATCATGGGCCTGGCCGTGGGCACTGCCGGGGTGGAGACCATCGAGGTGTTGAAGAACAACCGGGTGTTGTATGCCGAGCGGGGTGAGGGCGAACTGCTCCGGCGATTTGCCGCGGTGGACGAGACACCAGCGGTGGACGGTGACTACTACTACCTACGGGTGACCCTGGTGGACGGCGAACAGGCCTGGAGCAGCCCGGTCTGGGTTTCGGTTGGCGATGGACCGGTTCCGGGGGAAGCTCGTTGACAACGTGAAAATCGCTCTCTATCATTTGCCGCATAGAGATCTCTTTTGACACGGAAGTTTTCCCGGACTAAACATGGCCTCCAGAGCACACAGTCCGCCAGACTCCCGGGTGCCCTACCTGGACAACATCCGTTCGGTGGTCATCGTCTTCGTGGTGCTCTTCCACGCCATCCTCCCCTACAGCCAGGCCTGCCCCTGGTGGTATGTGGTCGACTCGCAGTCCATCCCCCTGGCCATCCTTCTCATCATCCTCCTTGAACCGATTCTGATGCCGGCGCTGTTCTTCATTTCCGGGTTGCTGGCCTGGCCGTCATGGGAGCGGAAGGGACCCTCCCGGTTCATGGTGGACAAGGTGAAACGGCTGATGGTGCCCTTCCTGCTCTGCACCTTCCTCTTCAGCCCGATCATGCCCTTTATCCGGCAGTGGGTTCGTGCCGCTGACGGTGGTGTCCACCCCCTAGGGTTCTGGGCCTTCTGGCTCACCTTTGTCCAGAGCGGATCGGAAATTCACTCCGGCCCCGTGATTCTCAACCCGGACCTGGTGGTCAGCCAATACTGGTTCCTGATGCTGCTCTTTGTCTTTTTCTGCGGGTTCTGTCTCTACAATCTGCTACGGGGTGGAGCAGGGGGCAGGCAATCATCTTCATTGCGAGCGCAGCGAAGCAATCCCACCGGCGGTGGTACCACTACTCGGGAGATTGCTTCGTCGCCCGCTTCGCGGACTCCTCGCAATGACAGTCAGGGGCGGGAAGCATCGCCGTCACGTACGGGCCTGCTGGTGGGTTTCGCGGCATTTGCCCTGGTTATCGGGCTGGTCTATGCCCTGGTCTGTCGCCATATCGACGGCACTGTCTGGGTTACCGTGGGCAGCCTGTTACAGGTTCAGCCGGCCAAGGTGCCGATCTACCTGGCCTTCTTCCTGGCGGGAATATATGTCGAGCGGCGGGACCTGCTGCCGCGTATCCTCGATACCGGGCGTCCGGCGATATGGTTCGGGGTGAGCTTCATGGCGTTTGCAGCCTATTTCGCCGCAGTTATGGTGACCTTTCCCGTGGAGGACCCTTCACCGGTCCTGCAGTTTGCGGGCAGGACCCTCCGGCTCTTTTACGTGGTTGCCGTATCACTCTGGTCACTCTCCTTTTTTAACCGCCATCTTAACCGGTCCACCAGCACGTGGGAGGAACTGTCGTCCAATTCCTATAATATTTACCTGATCCACATGGTGCCCCAGGTAGTGGTGCAGCTGATCGTCCTCTCTCTGCCCATACCGGCAGTGCTGAAGTTTGCCATCGCCTTCCTGGTCACCCTGCTCATCAGTTACCTGGTCAGCCGTTTCCTGGTACGGAAGTCCGCCACCGCCACCATCCTGGGAATGGTGCTGCTCTTCATTGTCCTCAGCCTCTGGTTCAGATAAGAGTGGTATCGCAGGTCATGGCAGGACCTTGAGGCTCCGCATGCGGTTGATCGCCATCACCACTTCCTGGATCCGCGGCAGGGCCAGGTCGCCCTCCAGCCGGGGCGAGATCAGGTCGAACCCCTCCCGTTCCAGGTCAGCGAAGAGCCGATCCAGCTCCTCCCTGATGTTCTCCCCCCGGCCGCAGTAGCGCGATTCATAGAGATGGATGGTTTTGGCCAGGGCCCGGGTCTGGGCCGGGTCCACCAGCTGTTCCAGACAAACGAGGTCCATCCGGGTGGTGCCGTAGAGCACGGTGCGCAGGCCCCTGACGTCGATCTTCACCGCCCGCCGGCCCCGGGCCGCGTCGAAGCTTTTGTGGTCCGGGCGCCGCTGGGTGAGAGCGCCGAACTGCTTGCCCCCTTCGTGCTGTCTCCGCCGACCAAACCGTTCGGCCACCGCCCGGGCCCCGGCAGTGACGTCGCGGGGAACGTAGCCATCCATCATCAGCACCAGGTCCGCCGCTTCGAAGTAGTCGCCGGAACCGCCCATCACCAGGATGGTGGAAACACCTCGTTCCTCGTAGATCTGGCGCACCTTGTCCAGAAAGGGAGTGATCGGCTCCTTTTCCCCGGGCACCAAGGCCTGCATCCGTTCGTCGCGGATCATGAAGTTGGTGGCGCAGGTGTCCTCGTCCAGCAGCAGCAGCCGGGCATCCATCTCCAGCGCTTCGATGATGTTGGCTGCCTGGGAGGTGGAGCCGCTGGCGTTGTCGGTGGAGAAGGCGGTGGTGTCGCGGCCCAGGGGCAGCCTGCCGATAAAGGGCGAGATGTTGACCCGCTCGATTCGCCGGCCATCCTCGGCGCGGATCTTCACCGCGGAGGGAACGGTGGCGCACAACTCACGGCCGTCCCCCGGCAGGTGGTCGTAGACCGAGCGCTCCAGCGCCTGGAGCAGGGTCGATTTGCCGTGGAAGCCGCCCCCCACGATGAGAGTCACCCCGGCCGGAATTCCCATGCCGCTGATCCGGCCGGCGTGGGGCAGGTCCACCTCCACCCGCAGGTTATCGGGGCTGGTGAAGGGGACCACCTTCCGGTCCAGCGGCCGGTCGTCCACGCCGCTGCGCCGGGGCAGCACCGACCCGTCGGCCACAAAGGCCGCCAGGCCCAACCGCTCCAGCTGCCGGCGCAGGGCCTGCTGGTCCTCGGCCGCCTGGCAGTGCAGGTGCAGCAACTGTTCATCCAGCGTTTCGCAGAGCAGGGCGCGGTCGGCCAGCAGCGGCAGTTCATCCAGCAGCAGCGCCGCCGCCTCACGGGCCAGCACCCGGCGGCCGACGGCCGGCAGACCCACGGTGAGCCGCAGTTCCACCCGTTGATCGTCGATGATCACTGCGGAGCGACGGAGAATTTCCTGCCCGCCACGGTTTACCTCCACCCGCCCGCTCTTGCCGCTGCCCTGCCCGGCACGCACACGTTTGGCGGCGGCCGCAGCGGCCCGGCCGACAAAGTCCTCCAGCCCCCGGCGCCGGTGGGGGTGGTCGTACAACCATTCGGGGAACCGGGCGCGTGACTGGGGCAGTTCCAGGCGGAGACGCGACGGGGCGGCAAAGGGGTCGCCCTGGACGTGGTCGATGTGCAGCAGCAGTCCAGGGGTGAGCAGCCAGCTCCCCTCCAGGTCCTTGTAAGCCCGGTATCCCCGCCCGTCGATGCGGTGCAGGGTTTGCTCGAGGTCGCTGCGGTCCATCAGATGCGGCATTCGGTTGTATCCCGTCTGTGCCCGGTTGCGGAAATAGACAGATGGCGGTGTGTGGGCGTATTGAGAAGCGTTGCCGCCGCCGGGAACAGATTATAGCAAAATGATGGTTTGGCCAGGTTCGGCGGGGTGATTGTGAAGAGGGTGCCGCCCCTTTATAATGCGCCGGACAGGCGGATTTGCGGAACGATCCGCAGCGGAGACGATACGAGATGAACGGACGCACTTCAACATACCGGCCCTTCCCCGCCGCCCTCTGGCAGACGGTGGTGATCGTTCTGCTGGGCTCGGTCATCGCTCTGTCTTTTAACGCGGTACGGGACGGCGGCATCCCCCTGGTGGGGTCGGTGCGGGTGGTGAAGTTCGACGCGCCGGTACCCGCTGCTCCGGCCAAACCGGTTGTTGCAGCTCCTTCCTCCGTCTCCCCCGAGAGCACCATGGCCCCTGTCCTGGTGGAAGAGGCTGAAGCGGAGGGTGGGGAGCGTGTGGAAGAACCTGTAGCCGGGGTGGCTGAACCGCCGGCGGTGGAGGTGGTGCCGGCCGAAAAACCGGTGCCGGTGGAGGAGAGCGCAGGGGTGGAGGTCTTCTCAGCCCTGCCCGTGGAGGAGACCGCGGAGGAGGGTGGTGACGCCGGCCCCATGGCCCTGGACCTGTCCCAGGCCCTGGAGCTCTTCGAGGGTGGTGGGGCCGTCTTTGTCGACGCCCGCATGCCCGACGAGTTCGTCGTCGGGCACATCCCCGGCGCCTTCAATCTGCCCTACGATGATCTGGAATCACATCTCGACGTGCTCAACTACCTGCCCGATGACAGCCTGGTGATCACCTACTGTGACGGCAGCGAGTGTGCCTTGAGTCTCGAGCTGGCGGACGAACTGACGGCCATGGGCTTCGGCCAGGTACGGGTCTTTTTTGGCGGCTGGGAACAGTGGGTCGAGGCGGGACACCCCGCGGAAGAGGGTGAGGCGCTCCTTCCGTAGCGAGCGAATGAGGATTGACCATGGATAGACAACCTGCAGGTCTGGCTGCCGTCCTGGGCAATCCCTGGCTGGCCCTGGCCTGCCGGGTGATCGTCGGTCTGGTCTTCATCTACGCCAGCCTGGACAAGATCGCCAACCCGGCGGAGTTTGCTGCCATCGTCAACAACTACCGCATCCTGCCCCACCAGTTGATCAACATCACCGCCATCATCCTGCCCTGGGTCGAGCTGGCCACCGGCCTGCTGCTGCTGGTCGGGCTGTGGAGCCGCGGCAGCTCGCTGATCATTTCGGTGATGCTGGTGGTTTTTATCGCCGCCATTGGCTACAACGTGGCCCGGGGCCTCGACTTCAACTGCGGCTGCTTCTCCACCGAGGCCGGCGGCATGGCCATCGGCTGGACCAAGATCGGGCAGAATGTCGTGCTGCTCGCCCTCTCCCTCCACGCACTTTCCCGACCTTCAGCACTGTCGCTGGGACGTTCTTCCTGGCGGTAGCTCCAGCAGAATCAGTCGACGAAAATCCGCATGATGTCGGAGTAGAAGACCGCCACCATCAGCAGCAGGAGCAGGGCCAGGCCCACCTGCTGGATGCGCAGCTTGATCTTGAAGGGGATCTTCCGCCGGAAGATGGCCTCGAGGGCGATGTAGACCAGGTGTCCACCGTCGAGAACCGGGATCGGCAGGATATTGAGAAAGCCGATGTTGACGCTGATGAAGCCGATGAACCCGAGGAAGTCCAGGGTTCCGGACCGGGCGGTCCGGCCCGACATCTGGGCAATGAACAGCGGGCCGGCCAGGTCACGCACCGACGCGTTGCCGGTGGCCAGCATGCGGATGGTCAGGGCCGACATCTTGATCAAGGCCCATGTGGTTTGCGGACCGCTGAGCAGCATCTCCTCTATGGTGGCCGGCCTGGTGGTGATGTGCGGGTTGATCCCCACCTTGGAGATGGTCCGGATCTCCCCGTCGATCATCGCTTTTTCCTGCCTGGTGGCCATGGTGGCCGACAGGGCTTCACCTTCCCGCTCCAGTTGCATGGTCAGTGACTTTTCACCAGTGAGGTTGTGGATCTGGGCGACGATCTCGCTCCAGCTGCTCACCGGCACGCCGTTGACCTCGGTCACCAGGTCGCCGGCCTGCAGGCCGGCCTGCTCGGCGGGGTAGCCGGGCACCACCTCGCCGATCATTGGGTCCTTGGCCTCGGGTATGCCGCTGATCCCGGCGATCATGGAGAAGATCACCATCCCGAGGATGAAATTCATCACCACGCCGGCGCAGATGACAAATGCCTTCTGCAGGGCGTTCTTTGATTCGAACTCCCAGGGCTCGCCGCTGATGGCATCCTCGTCCTCGAAACTCTCGTCGAGCATACCGGCCATTTTTACGTAGCCGCCAAGTGGGATCCAGCAGATGCAGTATTCGGTGTCACCCACGGTCTTGCCGATGAGCTTGGGCGGGAACCCCAGGGAAAAGCGGATCACCCGGATGCCCACCGCCTTGGCGGCGAGAAAATGGCCCAGCTCGTGGACAAAGATTATGATGCCGACAACGACGACAAATGAGAGAAAAGTGAAGACCATGTCCGTATCCGTAATACGGTGCCGCCTTCCGCTGGCCGGAAACCGGCGGCATTGGAGGACGTACCGGGCGGCCTCGGTGGGCCGCGGTTCTCAAATTGCGAACCCTAATACTAGCTGATCGCCGGAACGAGTCAAGCAGTTCCCTCAATGAATTACCTTGACACGTAGACTAAATGAGTCGACAATCTTTCCACGCCGCTAACATTTGCGGCGCCCAGAGGTCCGAAAGGAGTTGGCTCATGCTTTGGATGACGAAAAAAATCGATTACGCCTTTCTGGCGCTTCACGTTTTGCTGAACCAGGAAGATAGAAGCGTGCTCCGGGTGACCGAGATCTCCAAGGTCTGGAACGTCCCGCAGAAGTTTCTCTCCAAGATCATGAAAGACCTGGTGGATGCCGATATCGTCACGTCGAAATATGGCCCTGGTGGCGGCTACGTGCTGAGCATGAAGCCAAACGAGGTGACATTTCGCAGTGTAATCGAGGCGGTGGAGGGACCGATCTACCTGTTGAAGTGCATCAAGGAAGATCCGGACTGCGAGCATTTCGAGACCTGCCCCCAGATCCACGCCTGGAGCGAACTGCAGCAGGACCTGGTGCAGTTGCTGGAATCGAAGAACCTTGAAGCGCTGGTGGACACCCCGGTGGCTGCCCGCGGATAGCTCTCCCGGTCAATACCTGTCCCGAACTCCGGCCTGCCCGGTGCGGGACAGGTCACTCCACCTCTTCCCGCGGCGGTTTTCCCGCTACCCCTGCTTCGGCTTGGTCTGTTCTCTCAGCTTGAGCCGTGCCTCACGGCGTTTTACGGCGGCATCATGCTCCGCCCGCTCCTCGTCGGTCTCCAGGATCAGGCGCGGCACCGGGGTGGGCCGTCCTTCTTCGTCGAGGGAGACGAATGTCAGGTAGGCCACGCTGGTGGGGCGCACCTCCCGGGCGTCCAGATCCTCGGCCTCCACGTCCACCCTGACCTCCATCGACGTCCGTCCACACCAGGTGACCCTGGCATGCAGCCGGGCCACCTGGCCCACCGGAATGGGGTTGATAAAGCTGAGGCTGTCAATGGAGGCGGTGACCACGCCGGTCCCGCAGAAGCGCCGGGCAGCGATGGCCGCGGCCAGGTCCACCCAGTGCATCACCATGCCGCCGAGGGCATTGCCGAAGATATTGGCGTCATTGGGCAGCACCATCTGGGTCATCTCGGTGACCGAGCAGCAGGCCGGCCGGGCGTCCCCGGAGGACAGGTTCTTGCAGTGGTCCTTGTCGCAGTTTGCCTTGGGCATAGTCATGTCCCTCCCCTGGACAGAATTCTGGCACAGAAGGGGGGGAAAGCAAAACGGGGAGGAAGCAACGACCCCGGCCGGAGTGTCATCTCCGGCCGGGGAAGGGGAGAGATCAGTAGAGCTTGTGCACCACCAGACCCGAGCGCAGTTTCGGCTCGAACCAGGTGGACTTGGGCGGCATCACCTGGCCGGCATCGGCCACCGACATCAGGTCGACGATGGAGGTGGGGTGGAGCGAGAAGGCCACGGCATACGTGCCGCCGTCCACCAGCCGTTCCAGTTCCTCGGTGCCCCGGATACCGCCGACAAAGTTGATCCGCTTGTCGGTGCGCGGGTCGCCGATGCCCAGCAGCGGTTCCAGCAGGTTCTTCTGCAGGATACTGCAGTCGAGACGCAGCACCGGGTCGCCGGCGTCGAAGCTGCCCTCGCGGGCGGTGATCAGGTGCCAGGCGCCCTCGAGGTAGACACAAAACTGTTGCGGTGAGGCGGGCACCGGTGAGGCGGCCGCGGTCACTTCGAACTTTTCGCCCACCGTCTCCAGGAACTGGGCGGGGCTCATGCCGTTGAGGTCCTCCACCACCCGGTTGTAGGCCATGATCTGCATCTGGTTGTGGGGGAAGACCACGGCGAGGAAGAAGTTGTATTCCTCTTCACCGGTGTGCCCCGGGTTCTTTTCCTGCCGCCAGTTTCGCACGCTGGCCGCCGAGGCCGAGCGGTGGTGGCCGTCGGCCACGTAGAGCACCGGGATGCCGCCAAAGGCCTCTTCCACTTTCGCCACCCACTCCGGGGTAGACACCGGCCAGAGGGTGTGGCGCACGCCGTCGGCGGAGAAGTCGTTCTGCGGGGCGGTGGCGGTGATCTCGGCCACCAGCCGGTCCACCTCTTCGCTGGCCCGGTAGGTCAGAAACACCGGCCCGGCGTTGGCGTCGAGGGTGTCCACGTGGCGGGTGCGGTCCTTCTCCTTGTCCGGGCGGGTGAACTCGTGCTTGCGGATCACGTCGTTGAAGTAATCGTCGGCCGAAGCGCAGCCCACGATGCCCACCTGGCGGTGGCCGCCCATCTCCTGGGCGTAGACGTAGTAGGAGACGTCCCCGTCCTGGACCATGCTGCCCTCGTCCATCAGCCGCTGGAAATTCTCCGCCGCCCTGGCGTAGACCCGGTCGTCGTAGAGGTCGATGGACGGATCGAGGTCGATCTCCGGCTTGACCACGTGGAGGAAGGTGAGGGGGTTGCCGGCGGCCATCTCCCGCGCTTCCTCGGAGTTGATCACGTCGTAGGGCGGTGAAGCGATCTGTTCGGCCAGCTCGGGCCGGGGCCGCAGCCCCTTGAACGGTCTGAAGGTGCTCATGGTGTTCTCCTCTTGATACCGCTGACGATTCCGTAAAAACGCGCGTATTGTATGGTTTTTCAGCGGTCCAGGCAACCGGGGGCCGGCCTTGACACTCCCCGGCCGGGATCTATAATGGATGTGGGATCGATGCCCATAACCTGTTGTAATTGAAAACGATCCGCCAACACCCGCAGGAGCCGCGATGCAGGAAGAAATCAGGGCCATACTGGAGAAGATGGGCGAGGATCCCGAGCGTGAGGGCCTGGTCAAGACCCCCGAACGGGTGGACAAGGCCTACCGCTTTCTCACCGCCGGCTATGGCCAGTCGGCCGAAGAGGTGGTGCAGGGCGCCATTTTCCACGAGAAGTACGACGAGATGGTGGTGGTCAAGGACATCGATTTCTACTCGCTCTGCGAGCACCACATGCTGCCCTTCTACGGCAAGGCCCATGTGGCCTACGTGCCCAACGGCCGGATCATCGGGCTGAGCAAGATCCCCCGCCTGGTGGAGGTCTTCTCCCGCCGCCTGCAGGTCCAGGAGCGGCTCACCGTACAGATCGCCGAGAGCCTCCAACAACACCTCGACCCCCTGGGTGTGGCGGTGGTGGTGGAAGCCGCCCACCTCTGCATGATGATGCGCGGGGTGCAGAAGCAGAACACCAAGATGGTCACCAGTTCGATCCTCGGCTGCTTCCGTGAAGAGGACGGCGCCCGCAACGAATTCCTCACTCTGCTCAAGGGTGTGTCCTGACCCGATGTCGATCAAGCAGCAGACCATCCGCGGGGCCGTCTGGACCGCCATCTCCAACCTGGCCCGGCAACTGCTCTTTTTTGTCCTCTCGGCCATCCTCTATCGTCTGCTGCTGCCCGCCGATTTCGGCACCATCGCCATGGCCACGGTGCTGATCTCCGCCATGGGTCTCTTTCAGAACATGGGGATCGGGGCTGCGCTGATCCAGCGCCGCGAGCAGGTGGAACTGGCCGCCTCCACCGCCTTTTTCCTCTATCCGGTGATCGGTCTGGTCCTGGCCATCCTCGGCTGGCTGCTGGCCGGGCCCATGGCCGACTTCTTCCGCGACCCGGTGCTCAAACCGGCGGTGCGGCTGATGGCGGCGGTGTTCATCCCCACTTCGTTCAGCCGGGTCTTCATGATGATGATGGACCGGCGCTTCGAGTATCTGCGCAAGATGTGGGCCGAACTGGCTTCCATCGCCGCCTTTGGTATGGTGGCCCTGGTGCTTGCCTTCCGCGGTTACGGCGTCTGGAGCCTGATCTGGGGCTATGTGGCCCAGGAACTGGTGCTGGCCGCCCTCTGCACCCTGCTCTGCAGCTTCCGGCCCCGGCTGGCCTTTGACCGCCGCATCGCCGGCGAACTGCTCTCCTTCGGCAAGCACATTCTCGGCGCCGGGGCGATCAACTTCCTGATCAACCAGGGGGACCGGGCACTGATCAGCCGGATGCTGGGCCGGGCTCCGCTGGGCTACTACGCCGAATCCTACAAGTGGGGCCACCAGCCGATCTTCCAGGCGGCCATGGTACTCTCCCGAGTTACCCTTCCCGCTTTCGCCAAGCTGCAGGACAAACCGGCGGAGCTGAAGGATGCCTTCATGCGCACCTACTTCCTCTTCTCCTGGCTGGCCCTGCCTTTCTTTGTCGGGGTCTGGTTTCTCGCTCCGGAGCTGGCCCTGGCCATTTTCGGCGAACGCTGGGACGCGGAGGTGATGGTGCCCCTGTTGCGGGTGGTTGCCCTGTACGGCACGGTTCGCACCATCCAGATGCCCACCGGATCGCTCTTCCAGTCGGTGGGCAAGCCGTGCTACCTCTCCCGGCTCACCGTAGTCCGTCTGGTGATCCTCGTCGCCGCCATCTACCCCATGACGAAAACATGGGGTCTGCTGGGTGCGGCCTGGGCGGTCACCGGTTCCTTCCTGCTGATCCAGCCGCTCACCTACCAGCTGGCCGGACGAATCCTCAACTGCTCCGTGTTCAGCATCCTGCTCCACCTGCGGGCCGCTCTCCTCGCCTCGGCGGTGATGGGCGTGGCGCTGTGGGGGTTGGGCCAACTGGTGGAAGTCGGCGGCCCCTGGACCTTGCTGGCCCGGGTGCTGGCCGGGGCCGCGATCTACTTTGCCGTGTTGCTGGCGGTGAGCCCCGCCTCGCGGAGCCAGATGCGGGACCTGGTGGGCACCTTCTTCAAGTGATTTCTCGGCCAACGGACCAGGGCCACGGCACTGCCCACCGCCGCTCCCACCAGGTGGGCCAGGGGAACGGGTGACACGGTCGCACCGTAATCGCTGACAAAGACGCTGGTCCCGAACCAGAGTTCGTAGCTGATTTTCCCCAGAAAGAGGAGCACGATTGTGCCGGGGAAGATGAGCGCCCGGGGCCTCTTCTGCACCGGAGCGTTCCTGATCAGCTGAACCACCAGCAGACCGAGCAGGGCGGACCCGATGCCCGACAGGCCGCGGTAGACGGCCATCCCCGGGATCAGGAACCAGACGACAGCGGAGACCAGCAGGGCTGAGCCGAACACTGTCAGCAGGAATCGCGGGCGGCTCCGCTGCTCGGCGGCCGATCCGAGGAAGAGGAAGGCCAGCAGGTCCCAGGAGAGGTGATTGAGGGAGAAGTGGGCCCAGTGACAGGAGAGGAGCCGCCACAGCTGGCCGGCAACGATGGCCTCGCGGCGATACTCCAGCAGTTCATTGATGCCGGGCACCAGGTGAACGGTCAGGGCCAGGACAGCGAGCAGGAGAGCGGCGCCCGGCAGGCGCCGCCCCCCTGGCAAAGACAGGCTGGATGAGCCTGTGTTCATCTTCAGTCCCTCCGCCCGCTGCTGCGGCTGCTTCGCGAACGGCGCCAGCCGGCGATGGAAAGGAATGCCGCGCCCAGGGCCGCTGCCGCGGAGAGCGGGTCAAAGGCACCGCCGCCGTGGGAGGGCGAGCTGCGTTTGAACATCGGTGATTTGGTGTCCACCCGCTGTGACCGGGTCTGGCCGGCACGCTGGGCCCGGGCCGCGCGTTCGCGCTCGATCCGCCGGCGGTTGTGCCGCTCGATGCCCAGTTGCTCGAAGGTCTCGTCGGTGAGAACCACCATGGAGGTCTGATCGGTGACCAGCTGGTAGGCCAGACCCAGGGTGCGGATGGCCGAGTCGGCTTCCTTGCCGTCGATGAGGCCGGCGTTGATCATGTCTTCCAGGTGTTCAATGCGGTTGAGGGCGTAGAGCCGCTCCACTTCGGGGCAGCTTTCGTCGATATCGGGGAAGCTGAAACTGGTGCGGTAGGTCTTCTCGCCACTGGTCATCCGACCCTTGAAGGTCACTTCGGCCTCGCCCCCCTGGTCGTAGCGGCCGAAGATCACCAGTTGCTGGCCACGGTAGACCTTGCCCAGCATCTCGTCCGAGGCGTCAAAGACCTTCACGCCGGAGATCTTCAGCGAAGCGTCGTGCAGACACTCGTAGGTGACCTTGCTCCGGGCCAGCATGATCTGCCCCACCATGTCGTCGGCGTTGGAGACCCCGGCATAGAACCCGCCGCTGGCGTTGCAGATGGTCCGCATCAGGGGCCAGTTGCCGCTGTTGCCCAGCAGGAAACCGAAGACCCGGATGTCATACTGCTTCATCAGCTCGTGAAACTTTTTAGGGTCCACCACCCCCTGGTTGGTCACCCCGTCGGTGACCAGGATCAGACTGGTGGCCCGGTTTTCCTCCAGGTCGCCGAGAGCCTTTTTCAAGCCTTTGTATATGTTGGTGCCGCCCTCGGTCTGCAGCGCTTCCACCTTCCGGGCATAGTGGAGCACGTTCTGTTCGGTGGCGTTGACCCAGCCGGCGGTGAGGTCCTTTGCGCCGCTGCTGAAGGTGACCACGCGGAAGCGGTCCTCGCCACTGAGTTTGCCCAGGGACTGACTGATCGCGTTGGCCAGGGTGCCGATCTTGGCGTTCATGCTGCCCGAGATGTCGAGGACGAAGAGGTAGTCGGCGCCGCCGGTGATCGGCTGCAGGTCCATGCCCGGGGTGACCACCATCATGAAGGTGCCCGGACCGTCGTGGGAGGCCCGGTAGGGGACCAGTTCCACCCGGCCGGGCAGATCGGGCACCAGGCGGTAGTAGAGCACGAAGTCGCGGTCCAGGGTGGCCCCCTGCTCCTCGAGGGTGACCAGGTAGTGCCCCTCAGTTTTCTTTTCCACCACCGCGGCGTTGTTGAATCCGGGAACTCTTACTGAGTCGAGGGGTGCTGCCGATTTAACCTCGGCAGTGATGCTGAACAGTTCCTCCACCACTTCGTTGCGGCTCCAGAAGGCTTCGGCCACCTCGTCGGTGCCGCCCTCCTCCAGCGGGTAGAGGTAACGGCCCACACCCATTTCGATCTCCAGCGGCTGGTAGTAGAGGAAGCGGATCACCGTCTCCTGCCCGGCACGAACCGGATAGACCGAAAACTCGAAACTGTAAAATTCGTTCTTCTCGGCCAGGCCGGCGTTGTTGCCGCTCTGTTTCTCGTTTTCATATGCGTCCCGCGCCTCCTTCTTTGGCAGCACCTCGCCGTTGATTTCTGTATCCCCCGAGGTGATGGTCACTTCGGAGAGGCTGGCGCTTTTGGGCAGGGGGAAGGAGTAGAGGGCCTCGATATCCATGGCGTTGGGGTTGAAAAAGGTCTGCACCACCTCGGTCATGGCAAAGCCGTTGTT
>CBESOE010000024.1:0-42261 GCA_965531145.1 uncultured bacterium
AACGGCCGCGGGAGAAAATCCGGCCCAAACCGACTCCACCGGTTCCGCCGGCACCCCCGGCTGTCCCGGCAGAGACCGTGGCCAAACCGGCTTCCCCAAAGCCGCCGGAAAAACCACGGTCACCGTGGTTCACCCCCACCACCAGGAACTCCTCCTTCGGGTCCAAGAGCGCCAAGGTGGAAGTGCCGCCCAGGGGGCTCGGTCTGCGCAACTCCAGGACGGAAGATACCGACGAGAAACCGCTGAGTGTGGAAGAGCGGGAACTGCACGATGACGCCAGGCGTTTTGCCCGACTGCTGGTCTCGGAGATCAAGCTCTACAACGAGGACAAGGTGGTCGCCGGCCGGCAGGAGAAAGATCTCTACCAGCGGTTGCGCTCAGACATCGAGAGAAGCCGGCAGATGTACAACGAGCGGGTCCCGCCCTCCATCGCGGCCAAGACGAACTATTTCATGGATGAGCTGGTGTCGATTCTTGCCGAGGGTGATCGGGCGACCCTGGGGATGTAGCCTGGGCCGCCTGCTGGAGCAGTTCAAAGGGGATCGTTGTTTCCAGCCGCACTGCCGGCCCCGCCGCTGATACCAGCACCTTGTCCAGTGTTTCAGCCACCAGACGAAGGGTATCGTCACCGGTGTCCACCCCCTCGAACCACTGGGGGTTGGCCTGGATCATGCCGGCGGCCAGTTTGATCCAGCCATTGAGCTGACCGGCCAGGCCCGTGGCCTCCTCGGCGGTGGACAGCAGCGTGACAAAGGTCAACTGCAGTTGCGGTGAAACGCCGGCCGACATCCCCAGGTTCGAGAGAGTGGGGAGCATGCCCTGGATCGGGAGTTCCGCTTCCAGGTCCGCCGTGGCATCTGCCGGCAGGAGACCCGCGGCCCAGAGCGGGGCCGTGCGGTCCACTTCGGTGAGCAGCGGCCCGAATCCGGAGTGCTGCTCCAGGCTTTCCCCACCGTCCAGCCGCCGGTCGATCAGGGCCACCGCGCCCTCCCGGGTATCGGCGAGGCCGATGGCGGTGTCATCGAAGTAGACTCCATACCACTTCAGGTGGACCGGGGCTCCCGGTCCGGCACTCTCCGGCGCCGGCGGCTGGATCAGGGTCTGGTCGCGGTGGGTCACCGCGGAAAAGCCCCTCTTCTCCAGCTCGGGCAGCAGCGTTTCACGGGTGAAGCGGCCGGTGAGAATCGCGGTGAACTCCCCCGGGGCATCACCTTCCGGGTAGAGACCGGCCAGCAACCGGTCCAGATCCTCGTCCGCATCTATCCCGGCATCCTCCATGAACAGATCGAGGTCCACCAGGGCGTCGGGGGCGCCGAGCCAGATCCCCTGCAATTCCTGCCAGGTTTCGGAACTGCGCAGGGCCGGGACATCGGCCGAAACCAGCCAGGCCGGTTCCCCGGGCAGCAGGGTGGTGAGGTCGAGTTGGTCGGTGGGTGTCCGGCCGCAGCCCGCCACGGTGAGCAGGCAGACCACCAGTATGCAGAGCGTATACCGGTGGTGTGGGGAGGAATTCTTCACGGTCAGTTGAGGTCCACCTGGATGTTCACTACGTCGGTGGCATCGGGGCCCGAGATGGCGGTGATTTTGGCCGCGCAGTTGTTGAGGGCGGTGGCGCAGTAGCTGCAATTGCCATCGGTGAGGCCGAAGAGGATTTTTACTTCGCCGTTGCTGTTGGCCACACCGGAGGTTTCCGAGATCCAGCCCACGCCTTCGAGAGAGAAGATCACGAAGGATCCTTCCGCCGGGAACCCCGAGGCGTCGAGGCAGTAGGCGGTGATCTCCACGTGGTCCCCGTTGTCGTCACAGGTGTTGACGCTGCTGGGATTGGCGGTGAGGTACAGGGTCTGGGCGTAGCGGTTTTCCACGGCCACCGTGGTGGAACCGCTCACCGCGTCCGCAACGCTGGCAATGACCTCGGCCGTCTCATCGGTGGTCAGCAGGTCGTAGACCGTGCCGGTGGCGTCGGTGACCAGCGGGGAGCCGTTGGAAGCCAATATGCCGGCCGAGGTGCTGATGGAGACCGAGACCGAGGGCATGGGAATGAAGTCCGCATCAAAGACCACCGCCTTGATCTCGCTCTGTCCTCCACCGGGGGGCAGAAACGGCGGATCGGCGCTCACCGCCACCGCACTGGGGGTGATCCCGATTTCCACGGTGGTGCTCACCCCTTCCAGGGCGCCGGAGTAGGCGGTGATGGTGGCGGTGCCGCCCGTGCCCTCGCTGTAGAGGATGTTGAATGCCCTGCCATTGGTGGTGGTAACCTGGGATTTCTCCAGCCGGCCGAGGTCCGATACCATCTGGACCACCGTGCCGTTCACCACCGGATACCCGTCGGATTCGGTGAGGATGGCGGTGAGTTCGGATTGCCCGCCGATAATCGAAATGGTGGTGGGATTGGCGTAGAGCGTCATGGATGAATCCGCCGGAGCCACCGGGTCCACCAGGTCGCACTGCAGCAGGAGCAGGCAGGGCAGGGCCAGTAACAGCCCGGCGATCAGTGCCGATCGTTTTTTCATCTTCCTCACCATATATCCATGTGCCATCAGGACAGGATCATGAACGAAAAAAATCCCTCAACGGTCAGCAACCATGGCCAACCGTACAGCGGGTAACTCTTGAATGCACCCGCAACGGATGATTGCTTCAAACCCCTGATACGATCGCAGGGGAGTGAATGTCTACGCAACCAGCCGGAGAAATGCCTTCAGAGAAAGCTCTAAACGGCTAATCGTAGCATAATTTCCGGGGAGAGTCACCTGCGAGCTCAAGACCCTGGCCGCCTTCCGGCCCGGAGAAATTCCTCGAATCTATCAATTGACCTTTGGCAAATCGTGACCTATACTATTCTAGTATCATATTTTTTTACTTACAGTTAGCATGACTTTTCTAACTGTTTCACGTGGCGCTCTGGTGATGAACTTCCACTTTTCCCGCCGAGGGAATACCGTTTCCCTTACGTTGATCCTCCTGCTGTCCAGCCTTGCGGTCTCCGGACCTGCCCGGGGGGACGAACTGGTGATCTTCGCCTTCGGCGACAGTATTACCCAGGGGTTTAATTCGGACACGGGAACCGATGAAGCTGGCGGCTACCGGACAATCCTTGAAAATCTGCTCGACACCCAGGTGGAGGAATCGGTCATCTACAACTTCGGCTGGGGTGGTGAAGCCACCGATCATGCTCTGGCCCGGTTGCCCATCGTCCTCACCCTTATCGGTGACCGGATCCTGATCATGTTGGGAACCAACGACATCAGCGACGGTGTGTCCATATCGACGGCGGTGTTCAACCTGGAGCAGATGCTCAACATGTGTCTCGTCGATGGCACGGCTCCGATGATCTCCACCATCATTCCACGTCTCGAAGACCCGCGGGACCCGGACAATGCCCTGGCCCAGGAACTCAATGCCGGGATCGCCCAGCTGGCCCTGCGGGACGGCGTGGAGTTCTGTGACAATTGGGAGGCCTTTTACACCTACCTGCCTGAATACCGGTTGCTCTTTTCAGACCAGCTGCACCCCAATGCCCTGGGCTACCAGGTGATGGCCGAGACGTGGCTCGGGGCCCTGGGCCGGCTCTATCCGCAACCGTGGGTCGACTCCATTTCGCCCACCGGCATGGAGAATGGGGTGTCCCGGCAGGTGAGCGTCACCGGCGGGAACTTTCTGCCCGGTGCCGTGCCGCACCTCGACGACATCCCCATGCAGTTTGTGCTGGTGCCCTCCACCGGTTCGATCAATGCCACGGTCCCGGCGGAGTTGGACCCTGGGGTCTATGACGTGGTGGTACGCAATCCCGGCGGTCTGGGCGGCACCCTGGCCAACGGCTTCACCATCACCAACTCGCCCCCCGCCATCCACTCCATCACCCCCGGTACGGTGGAGGCGGGCCAGCGCGCCCGGGTCACGGTCCAGGGGCAGTTCATCGATCCGGGGGCCCAGTTGAGTGCCGGCGTCTTCGAATTCGACCAGGAGAACGTGATCGACGGTTCGAGGATGCTCGCCCTCACTCCGGACGGCATCGCGCTGGGAACCTACAACGTGCGGCTGACCAATCCCGATGGGCAGTTGGCCCTGCTGGAGAGCAGCTTTACCGTGGTGGACACCGGGCTCCCCGAGATCGGCAACCGCTATCCGGCCCCCGGCTCCGGCGGCGCCGCCCGGCGCACCGGGATCAGGTTCAACCTGCGTGACAGCGGGTCGGGAATCAACATCTCCTCACTCAGCCTGTTGGTCAACGGCAGCGTGGTTTCCCCCACCTGGAGCGGATCGCCCGGGGATTACTTCATCGAATACCACCCGCTGGGTCAGTTCGCCTTCGGGCAGACGGTATCGGTTTCGGTGGGGGTCAACGATTTCAATCAGCCCGCCCCCAACGCTCTGAACGTTCTCTACAGTTTCACCATCACCGGTGCTGCCGACAGCGATGCGGACAACCTGCCCGACGACTGGGAACTGGCCCACAGTCTCGACCCCGGCAGCCCCCTGGGGCTGGAGGGAACGGCGGGTGATCCGGACCGCGACCTGCTGGGCAATCTTGCCGAATACAACGTGGGCAGCGATCCCACCTCCCCCTGGCAGGTGGTGACCGGGCCGGGGCCGGGCACCGGCAACCGGCCGCTGGTCCGGCTCTGGGACACCGGCGGTGTGCAACTGGGCGGATTGGAGTGGACGGCCTACGGTGGGGGTGACTGGGGTGCCGACGTGGCTGCCGGTGACATCGACGGGGACGGCCGCTTCGAGGTGCTCACCGGTCCCGGACCGGGCCCGATCTACGGGCCCCAGGTCCGCGGTTTCGAAGCCGACGGCACCCAGGTACCGGGGGTCAATTTCTTCGCCTACGGCACCAACCGTTACGGGGTGCGGGTGGCGGCCGGTGACGTGGACGGCGACGGTGTGGACGAAATCATCACCGGGGCCGGTCCGGGCGCGGTGTTCGGCCCCCACGTCCGGGCTTTCGACTTGGTCGGCACTATTGTGCAGCCGATTTCCGGCATCAACTATTTCGCTTATGGCACGCTGAAGTTCGGGGTCAATGTGGCCTGCGGTGACCTGGACGGGGACGGTGTGGACGAGATCGTCACCGGCGCCGGCCCGGGTGCCGTCTTCGGTCCCCACGTCCGGGCCTTCTCCTACCACGGGGGCGGAGTGAATCCCATGCCGGGGGTCAGTTACTTTGCCTACGGCACCTTGAAATACGGGGTCAACGTGGCCTGTGGCGATCTGGACGGGGACGGCATCGACGAGATCGTCACCGGTGCGGGGCCGGGTGAAATCTTCGGTCCCCATGTCCGGGGGTGGAATGTGGACGGCGGCGTCGCCAGCCCCATTCCCGGGGTCAGTTTCTTTGCCTTCGGCACGGACAGTTACGGGGTCAACGTGGGCTGTGGTGATGTGGACGGTGACCGCCGGGCCGAGATCATCACCGGTGCCGGTCCGGGGCCGACCTTTGCCGCCCGGGTGCGCGGCTGGAAACTGGAACACGGGGCGGTGGAACAGGTGCCGGGGATGGATTACGTCGTCTACGATCGTTTTGTGTACACCTACGGGGCTCGCGTGGCTGCCGGGCATTTCCATTACTAGGGGGTCTGTGGATATGAAACGCTTTCTGCTGCTGGCTCTGGCCCTGGGCCTCTGCTTCTCCTCACCCGGGACCGGGGAGGACGGGGTGCGGGCACCCCTGGTGGCCAGCGGCCCGCCGCTGGCGGCCCTGTCCGGACCGGCGGGGCGCGACCTGGACAGCCTTCCCGGTGCTGACGGCCGCTACACCGTGTTCTACGCCGGATCGGGGACGGCGGCGGACTCCGGACGGGTGGCCTGGGTCTCCGGCATCTCCGGCATCTCCGGGGCGAGCTCGGGCCGCGGGGCGGCCGGGCTTCTCCCCCAGGGCCGGCCCGGGGAGGCCAGGGCCTACGGCCCTACCGCCCTCCTGCTTCCCGGGGACGCGAACCCTTCCGCCGCCTGGATCGAGCGCCAGGACGGCGGCTGCCGGCTCTTTCTCTCCCGGCCCATTGCCGGAACCGGCGGCTGGTCTGCGCCGGAAGCGGTGATCCCCCGGCCGGTGGACCTGGTCCGTTTTCTCCACGGGGCCGGCTCCTGGCTGGTCTGGGTCGAATCGCGCACCCGGAACGATGCCATCGTCGCCTGCCGCCGCGGCCCGGGTGGATGGGAGCAGCCGGTGGCGGTGAGCCTGGATGATGACAGCGAGGATCTCTCCCCCCGGGTGGCCATTCACCCGTCCGGAGAGCCCTGGGTGGTCTGGGCCGGGGCCCGTGACGGCGGCCGGGACGAAATCCTGCTCAGCCGCAAGGGAAAAGAGCAGTGGGTCCGGGAGCTGACGGTGAGCCGTGAGGATGACACCCCGGATGTGCTGCCCGATCTGGCCATTGCCCCCGGCGGGCTGGCCTGCGCGGCCTGGCTCGGCTATACCCGGGAGACCGGGGACTACCAGGTCACCGCCTCTTTCTCCACCGACGGCGACACCTGGAGCACCGAAGCCCGTCTGGGGCAGGGTTCCTTTTCCCGGCCGCCGAGGCTGGCCCTGCTGGCCGACGGCCGCTTTCTGCTGGCCTGGTGTGACGGGAGCGGCACCCTGTGGCATGCCGGGCAGGACGGCGAGGGCTGGTCCGTCCCGAAGAAAGTGCTGTCCACGGGCGGCGATCCGGCTGCCATGGACGAGGCGGCGCTGCTGCTGCTCCACCGGTCGAATCGCGGTGATGGGAGCCTGGTGGCGGTCCCGTACCGGCTGCCCTGAAACCATCGTGAATTGGGCAACCAGCAGTTCCACGAACATTTTTGGCGGTTCAGCCGTAAATCAGACGTGCAATCAAGATCCCGGCCAGGTCCGACCTGACTCCGGGCACCATCGTGTTCAGGGCCACCAGGACACCCAGGAGGAGGTGTTTCAGACATGGAAACCATTCGGACAAAGGAAAAGATCCAGGCACTGCTGGGCTACGTGGAACTGTGCCGCATCGGCAAACGCAAGGTGGTCTTCTGGTCCTACGCCGTCACGGCCATCGCCGTCAGCGCCACCGTGGCCCTCGCCTTTTTCGGGGTGGCCATGGTGGAGGTCTTTGTCGGCGCCCTGGCCGTCGCCCTGCTGGCCGGGCTGCTGGGCTACACGGTGAGCCGGGACCACCGCCGCTGGCGGTATGTCTCCGGTGAACTGCGGGGGTGGTTGGCTGAGACGGAACTGGAGCTGCAGGCGGAAAAACCGGCGCTCCGTGATCGATCCGGGGGTAGCAGATGAAACAGACCAGGGAAACGGCGTCCAAAGAGGCCCGGGAAATTCAGGAAAAAGGCCAGGTGGTCTCCGGGATGTTCAAGGGCGACGTGGAGAAGTTCAAGGAGGAGTATAGCAAGACCGAGAAGGAAGCCAAGGTCAAGATCAACCTCGATCACGTGATCGCCCAGAAAACCCAGATCGGTATCGAGATCCAGGCCTCGGTGGAGAAGATCGTCCAGAACCTCGACGAGGCCACCCGCAAGATCATCGAGATCAAGGGGCTCAGCGCCTGGGAGAAGTTCCTCTCCATCTTCGGCGGCAGCGGCAAGAATGCCGCGGTGCGCCACCACCTGCGCCGGGTCAAGTCGCAGAACATCTCGGAAAATATCAACACCACCATCGACTTCTCGCGCTACTACGAGCAGTCCCTGGGCATGCTCATCGAGGAGGGTACCCGGGAACTGGAGGAACTGGTCACGCTGCGTGACCGGTTGAACCAGGACTACACCGCCTCGGTGCGCGAGGCCCAGGTAGGCAAGGCCCGGCTGGATGAGCTGGACGTGCGTCTGGAGGAGAAGGAGAAGGACCGCGAGAACGCGCTGGTGGAGGACCGGGGCGTGATCGAGGCGGAGATCAACCGCCTGCAGGACGAACGGCGGGAGCTGCACGACATGTGGCAGCAGGCCTCCATCCGCGGCCGGCTAGCCCTGGAGAACTACGAGACGGCCAAGAACTACGTGGCCGCCTTCGACACCTCCACCAAGTCGCTGAAGGCGATCCAGCTCAAACTGCAGTATTCGCTGGACCAGACGGCCGAGATCCTGCAGAAGACGATCTCGGTGTTCAAGCGGGCCGAGACGGTCAAGGGGTCGGGGGCGATGTTCGACGCCTACCGCCAGACCCTCGACTCCCTGCACAAAATCACCGGCGACGCGGTGGAAGCGATTTCCGCGGAGACCTCGCGGATTCTCGACCAGCCGCTCAACGATCCCGAGACCCAGGAGGCCAAGCGGCGCCAGATCGAGGAGGCCACCCAGCAGTTCCGGGAAGCGCTGATCCGCAACTATGATCGCCTCATCGAAAAGAACCGGGAAGCCCGGGCCGCCGGGGAAGACGGGCCGGGCGAAGCGTAGCCGGCAGGGGTGATTATGGAAAACGTTCTGCCCATCGAAGGCCGCCGGATCAACCCGTATCTGGAACGGCTCACCGCGGCCCTCGAGGCCCTGGAGCAGGGACTGCGGGCGGCGGACGAAGAGGACGTGGCCGACTACTGCCGGCAGATCAGCGACACCCTGGTTTTCTTCCGCTACAGCGACGAGGACCAGAAGGAAGGCATCGACCCCCGGCTGCGTATCGACCCCAGCACCTCCGGATTTCCCAACAGCCTCGAGTTCATCCGTCTCTTCCAGGAGAAGAGCCGGGCGGGTGCCGTGCTGGCCGAGCTGCCGTCCCAGGAAGAGCTGGCCGGGACGGCGATGCAGAAGATTCTCGCCGGTGATTTCCCCCGCCAGGAGCAGCAGGCCAAGGTGCGCCTCGATTACTACCGCCGCCTGCACGACGTCCCCATCGTCCGGGATTTCGAGGTGGTGCGGGTGCGCGAGAACGGGTCGGGGGACGATTGCCGCCACTACCATCTGCACTGGCGGGGCCTGGACCAGTCGAAAAACCTCTTCATCGCCTACTCCCTGGAACTGGAACAGGACCGGAACGACGAACCGCTGGGCCGCAAACGCGGCAGCGACCAGCTCTTCACCACCCTGGAACAGAAGTTCGGCCTGGGGGCGGCGCACCTGCTGAAGAGCATCGACACCTTTGCCGCCATCCACCCCAAGGCGGTGAAGCGCTATGTCATCGGCCCCTACTACTGCGACCAGACGCACAATGCCGGGCCGCTTGAAGAGGTCTTTCACCGAGCAAACGACCCCTGGCTGCTGCGCTACCGCTGCGAGTCGGTGGTCAGCGAAAAGACACTGGAGATCAAGAAATCGATGTTCCGCAAACCCGACCGGATGGAGCTCTGTTCCGACGAGGTGGCGGAGAACTTTGCCTATTGCCCGAACCGTATTCGCCAGGAGCTGGGGGAGATGTTCATCAACGGCGGCGAGGAGAGTTACCGGGTGGTGGGTGTGGACGAGGAAGGGAAGATCATTGATTGACGCGGAAAAACTGCTCCCCGGGGACCTGGCCGAACACCGGAAGAAGGTCAAGGATCGTCTGCGCAACTTCCGGATCGACCCGCTGACCCTCGACCTCTACCGCCTGGTCCGGGAGATCGACGACCAGGACCCGGACCTGATGAGCGTGGAGGAGACCGGCACCCTGCTGGCCATCGAGGAGGGGCTTTCCGCCTTTTTCGCCCTCTTCGGCCACCTGGAAAACCTGCTGGAGATCCCGGCGCTGCGGGCCGATGCCGCACGGGACCGCAAGCTGCTGGAGCACCGGCTGACCTTTGCCTCGCTCCATGCCCTCTTTGCCGCGGCCTCCATCATCGCCGGCAAGACCGCACCCATCCGCGAGGGGCTGCCCCGGGAGGAGGTCAGGAGCTGGCCGCTCGATCTGGAGAGCGTGGAGGTGGATGCCAACGAGATCCGGACCTTCAACAACGTGGTCTCCCGTTTCCTGGTGGACCTCTGCGAGAAGAAGCCCGACCGCTCCCGGGTGGTGACCTGCTCCGCCGACTTTGTCTGCCTGACCCACGACTTTTTCCGCGAGATGGCCGAACGATGCACCAGGCTCAGCCAGTCCTACCTCGACCTGCGGCCGGTGGTGGAGAACCGCCACTTCCTCTTCGACGGGGTGTCGGTTTCCGGGTTCACCCTGCAGATCGAGGACCCGGAGAGCGTGGCCGTGAGCGGGGAGACCTTCGAGCAGATGGTGGGCAACCGCGAGATGAAGACCTCGCTGCTGGGCGTGGCGGACAAGATCCTGCTCTACGATACCCGCACCCGCCGCAACCCGGCCAAGGAACTGGGGGATTTCGCCCGCACCATCCTGCTCTACGGCCGGCCGGGCACCGGCAAGACCATGGCCATCAGCGCCCTGATCCACGAGCTCACCGCCAGGGCGAAGAAACTGGACAAGCCCTTCCGGGCGGTGCTCATCGGCAGCGACGTCAAGGACAAGTATTTCGGCGAGTCGGTGAAGAACCTCAAGCGGAAGCTCTCCGAGCTGGAGCGCGGAGACCGGATCTGCCTGGTGGCCATCGAGGACATCGACCTGATGCTCGCCTCGCGGGACGACGTCAACGTCAACGCCGCGGACAAGGACCTGCTGCACGAACTGATGAACAGCCTGGAGGGCGTCGCTTCCCGGGACCTGGGCAACGCGGCCATCGTGGCCACCACCAACGACATCAAGGGCATCGAGGGCGCCCTGGCCGAGCGGCTGCAGGAGAACCCGCTGGAGGTCAGGGGGCCGGAGACCGCCGAGGATTTCGCCGCCCTGTTCCGCATCAAGCTGCGCCGCGGTTTTGCGCCGGAGGACGGCGGGGTGGGCGGCTACATCCGGGTCCCGGACAAGGGTAGCCGCCGCAATCCCGGGTGGCGCGAGATCGGCCAGGCCTGCCTGGAGTACGGCTTCACCGGCCGTCCGGTGAAGAACATCTGCAAGCGGCTGATGACCGTGGCCGGAGAGTTCCGCATGCCCGAAGAGGTATACGCTCTGGAGGGGGACCAGTGCGTGGAGCGGCTGCGCAGCCTCTACCGCCCCATCGACGGCGCCGCGGTGCTGGCCGAGGTGGAGCGCTACCGGACCCACAGCCAGGCCCACGAGAAGGCCATGCGGGAGGAGCGGATCCGTTCGCGCAAGGAGAGCCTGATCAACGAACTCCGGGCCAGCCGTCTGGCCCAGGAGGAACTGCGCAAGGAGTAGCCACGTGGCAGTGACCTTTCAGCGTGCGGTGGACGGGTTGAAACGCCTCTTCGGCCGCAGCCGGGCTTTCCACCAGCTGCTGTCCGCCAGGGCCGGCCTCTACACGGTGGACGGCGCCCTGGCCCAGCGTTACCACACCCTGCTGCGCGAGGTCCTGGGGATGGAGTGCGACCTCGCTTCGTTCTCGGTTGACCGCGGCGGCTGGAGCCCCGAGCTGGCCCGCGAGCTGGGGCCTGACTACCTGCGCACCGGGGACACCACCCGGCTGCTGATCGTGCTCTCCCCGGACCAGGCCCGGGCCGCGGTGCAGCACTGCGGCAGCTCCTACGAACGCCTGGTTCTCGACCGGCTCTACCAGGAGGGACGGAAGCTCATCGGTTTCCTGACCTTCAAGCACCTGCTCTGGGGGGAGCTGGACGACCGGGCGGGCCTGATGGAGACGCCGGACGACCTGCTGTTGGTGGAAACGGTGGAACTGAGCCTGGACACCCAGTCGCGGGATCTGGAGAAGCTGGCCCTCTTTCACCGCCAGGCCGCGGAACTGCTCCGCGGGGACGGCCTCAACCGCGACTCCTCGATCCACGCCATGCTGCACCTGCGCAACGAGCTGGCCCGGCGGCTGGGCGACCTGCGGTCGCTGGAGTTCGACGGGCCGCTCTCCCTGCGGATGGGCGTGGGCTCGTTCCACAGCGACCTCTTCGGCGGCTGCTACGTGCTCCGCGACACCGAGTCGTGCCTGGTCTACGGGGACCGGGGCAAGCCCCCCGGGGAGCTGGTCTCCGCCAGCTTCCCCTGCTTCCACTACGACGATCCCGGGTTGGTGGACTACCTGCAGGAGAACGGATTTGTCGAGCTGAGCAGCGATCTGGTGGAACAGCGGATCAGGGAGATGGAGAACGAGCTGCTGCTGCAGCAGGACCTCAACCCGGCCCGGCTCCATTTTGTCCAGCGCCGCTACTACCTCAAGCAGCTGCGCAGCCTCTTCCCGGCCAGCTACTACGAACTGCGCGACCTGCTGAAAATCCGCTCGGAACGCCGGCACCGCAAACGTCTGGGCGAGCTGATGGCCCGCTGTGCGCCGGCCACCCGGCTCAAGCTGGCCGTGCCGCGGCTGCAGCCGGCCTTTGTCAGCCGGCTGCTGGCCGAGATCGACCCCAGCGACTGCTACCGGCTCTACCGCTACAACACCCCGCGGTTCGAGGATGTTTTCGGCCGGGCCGCGGAAGCGCACAAGCGGTATATCTACGAAACCCTGCTCCTCTCCACCGCCTCCACCGGGCAGTACAACCCGGAGGCCAACGCCTTTCTCAGCCGCTTCGTCGAGTTGAACCGCCGTTTGAAGGTGCAGTTCGCCGAAGAGGATCAGGACGTCCCGCCCTCCAGGTAGCCCAGTTCCTCCAGCTGTTCACGAAGTTCCCGGTCCCGGTCGGTGTGTCTTTTCGGCAGGTCCGGCAGCTCTTCCTCGGTTCGCGGCCGGTTGGCCGCGTCCTCCAGGGTTGCGGCATACTCCAGGAAAGGTTCCGCCAGTTCGGGGTTGGCCGTGAGCAGGTTGGTGGTCTCGCCGGGGTCATCCTGGAGATCGTAGAGTTTGTGCCGGCCGTCGCTGGAGTGGATGAACTTGTGACGCCCGCTGACCATGGACCGGCGAACGCGATTGAACCGGCTGCCGTAATCCGCGTTCTCCAGGTCGAACTTGAAGCTGAAGTAGTTCTCGGCAACGGTGGGGCCGGACCGTGGCGCTCCCAGGGGGACCCCGCTGAGCGTCGGGGGAAGCGGCACACCCACCGTCTCCAGCACGGTGGGGAAGATGTCCTCCAGACCCACCGGGTCGGCCAGCCGGCCGTGGGGCGTGCCGCCGGGATACTTCACCAGCAGGGGGATCTTCACCCCGCCCTCGTAGAGTTTCCGGCCGTGAAACACCAGCTGGTGCTCGCCGAAATATTCGCCGTGGTCGCTGGTGACGATGATCAGGCTCGAGTCGTAGAGCCCCCGCTCCCGCAGCTGATCGAAGAGCCGGCCCAGCTGGTGGTCCAGGTAGCGGATCTCCCCGTCATACTGGGAGCGGATACCGGCCAGCTCGGCCGCGATCAGCTCCCGCTGACCGCCGAGCACGATCCGGCGCAGCTCGAAGTGCGAGAGGGTGCTCTCCTGCTTCCCCGGGAAGACCGTGTCGTAGGGCGGCGGCGGCAGGTAGGGCCAGTGCGCCTCCATGTAATTGACAAAGAGGAAGAAGGGCGGGCGCGCGTGGTTGTCCAGCCAGTGGGTGATCCGCCGGTTGATCTGGCGGGCCGAGGGGGAGCCCTTGCGGAAAGCGGCGAGCCAGTCGTTGCCGGGGGCGGCCTGCAGCAGGGGTTCGCTGACCAGCTTCAGCCGCGAATTGAAGTTGTTCTGCCGCAGGTAAAAATCGAAGCCCCGGTCGAGGTGGAACTTGGGACTGAGAATCGGGTTGGCAAAAATGGCGGCGGTCTGGTACCCGACCCGGCGCAGCAGGGCCGGCATGGTCACCACCCGGGTGGTCATGGGGTAGGCGGCCAGCAGCAGTAGCAATCCGAGAATGAATCCCGCCGCGGCGCCTGCTGCGGTCACGGTGAACCAGAGGCGGTTGAGGATGGTAATCTCGACCACGTCGCCGTTGAGCAGGATGCGCCGCCAGTCCACCGTCGCCACCAGGGAACCGAGCAGGGCCCCGGCCAGGGTGGCCGGCGGCCAGGATGTTCATCAACCGGCGGAGGGTGCCCCTCATCGTCAGGATAACTCCCCCAGTCGTTTCACCAGGAAATCGGTGTCCAGGGTGGAGAGGAACCAGCCGGCCCGGGGGCCGCGCTCCTTGCCCAGCAGGGCGAGGTAGAGGGCGCGAAACACCGTTTTCGGCTGGGCCCCGGCGGCCTCGGCCGCGTCGTAGAGCAACTGGTGGATCCGCTCGGCGTCGAGGCCCGGCTCGAGCTGGCCGGCCAGCTGGTGCAGGGCGGTGACGGCTTCCGCCGGCAGGTCCGCTGCCGCCTCGGGCAGGGTTGGCTGCAGGCTGAACTTCACCGCCTCGGGGGCGTAGGTCTCCAGCCACCGCCGGGCATAGGCCGCCCGGCCGCGGATCCCCTTCACGTTCCCCACATCGTACCCGCCCCGGCGCAGGATCTCGATCACCGCGTCATCACCGCCGTCACCGGCGATCTGCACCACGGTGACCACGTGCTTGAAGGGGACCCCCACCGCGGGAACGCTGCCCAGAGCCGAGAGCTGGTAGGCCCGCTGGTCGGTGCCGGCCGCTTCGGTGTCGTCAAAGTCGTTGACCAGGTTGAGCAGCGGCATACCGGGGTCGAAGGAGATGGTCTTTTTCGGTGCGCGGCGGATCACCAGGTAGCGCAGCACCTCCGGCGGCAGGATCTCCAGCATCTCGCTGATGGTCACCACGTTGCCCTTGCTCGAGGACATGTCGCCCACGCCGCCCAGCCGGATCCACTCGTAGACCAGTGGCATGGGCGGTGGCCAGCCAAAGATCTCCTGGCAGATCCGTTCCCCGCTGGCATAGGAACCGCCGCGGGTGGCGTGGTCCTTGCCAAAGGGCTCGAAGTTGACCCCCAGCACCCACCACTTGGCCGGCCAGTCCACCCGCCAGACCAGTTTGCCCCCGCCGTTCATACTCACCTCACCCTCGTCGCCACATTTACAGGTGTAGGCCACGGTCTCGGCGGAGCAGTCGAAGCCGGTGACCCTGGCGCCGGTGAGCCGGCCGCAGCTGTTGCAGATGGGGGTGAAGGGGCTCCAGTGGTCCGGGGTTTCCCGGCCGGTCATCCCGTCGATGATCCCGGCAATCCGGTCGCGATTCTCCAGGGCCAGCTTGATCGCCGGGGTCATTTTGCCCGATTCGTAGAGCTGGTGCAGCCGCACCAGTTCGGCATCGATGCCCAGCTGCTGGAGCGAGTCGAGAAACGGCCCGAGAAAATGGTCGGCGTAGGTGCGGCCATCGCCGGCCGGTCCGGGGATACGGGAGAGCGGTCGTCCCACCTGCTCCTTGTAGACCTCGGGATCGAGGAAGGGATAGACCTTGCGGAGGTTGTCGAAGTCATCGGCGATATAGATCAGGCGCGATTCGATCCCCTGGTCCCCGAGGGCACGGCGCACCGCGTCGGCGGTGACCACTTCCCGCATGTTACCGATGTGGATCGGTCCCGAGGGCGAGATCCCGGTGCTGATCACCACCTCGCCCCCCCGCTCCGCCAGCCTGCCGGCTGCCTCGTCCGCCCAGTGTGTGCCCACTCGTTCCTCCCGGGCTCCCGCCCATTCAAGTCCCATATTTCCCGGCAGTACCGGGCCCCAGTGTGAGGCGCTATTATCACACATTCTCCGGGGCCCCTCCAGAGTGCCTCTTTCCTTTGGGACGGAATCTGGACTATTCTTACGGTTCACCATGCGCCTACGAAATGTCTACAGTGCAGCCGCAGCCTCTCTCCTGGCCGGCCTGATCCACAGTTCGCCGTGGGTCCCCCGTTCCCTGGCCCTGTCCGGCGGTGAACTGCTGGGGGGACTGATGTACCGGCTGGCGGCGATGAACCGTTCCGGGAAAAAGCCGCGGAAGGAACGACGCACTTTCATCGACCTCTCGCTGGAACGGTCCCTCGACGACGTGGCCCGGGCCTTCGGTCCCTCGCTCTCATCCAAAGAGATGAAGGCGCTGGTCAGAAGCTCCTACCGCCACGCCGGGCGCTCGCTGATGGAATCCCTGAGGATTCCGAAAATGTCCACGGCCAAACTGCTGTCCCTGGTGGATGCCGACTCCCTGGAACCGGTGGAGCGGGTTCTGGCCCGGGGCAAGGGGCTGATCGTCATCACCCCCCACCTGGGTGTCTGGGAACTGCTGGCCTCCTGGCTGGTGCAGCGTCTCGACCGGCCCTTCAGCGCCATTGTCCAGCGGCAGAGGTTCGACCTTTACAACCACCTCTGCGACTCCATCCGCAAGGAAGGGGCCGGTCTGCGCGTGATCTACCAGGATGCCGGTGCGCGCCCCATTCTCACCGCGTTGAAGCAGAACCTGCCGGTGGGGATCCTCGGCGACCTCGACCTGCCCAAACTGCAGGGCGCCTTCGTCGAATTCTTTGGCCGGCCGGCCTACACCCCCATCGGACCGGCCGCCCTGGCCCGGGCATCGGGGGCGGGGATGGTCCCCATCTTCATCCGCTGGGAGCTGGGCTCCGGCGCCCCGCGGCACCGGGTGCAGGTCCTGCCGGAGATCGACCAGGTCCGCACCGGCGACAAGAACGCGGATATCCTGGAGAACACCCAGCGCTGGACCCGGGTTGTGGAGGATATCGTCAGGGAACACCCGGAACAGTGGATCTGGTACCACCGCCGCTGGCGAACCCAACCCGACTCCACCGCCTGACCCGACCCCGTACAGCGGAAGCGCCGGGCCCGGGCCCGGCGCCTTGTATCTCTGTGGCCTGGCGGCCGGCGATCAGTCGCTCATCTTGATCACGTTCTCGTCGTAGATCCAGCCCAGGGTGCCGTCGGCGGTCTTCACCAGGTAGAAGTCGTCCTCCTTGTCAAAGGCGGTCAGTTCGGTGCCGCCGGTGACGGTGGTCTTGACCGTGCCGTAGATGGTGGGGTCGGTCTTCAGTTCGGCCTGGGCCACGTCCACGAACAGCTTTTTCGGAACGTCGCCGGTGACCGCGTCCTCGTGAACAAAACCGGTGCGGCCGTCGACCAGCTTCACCTGGTAGTAGTCGTCGAGCTTCATCAGCTTGGTCAGCTCGTCGCCGGCGCTCACGCTGCCCAGCACCTCGCTCACCGGGGAGCAGGAGGTGTGCACGGTGGCGGTCATCACGTTGACGAAGAGGATGCCCGGGGGATCGTCGTCCACCAGGTCTTCGTAGATGAAGCCGATGGTGCCGTCGGCCATCTGGACTTTGTACCAGTCGTCCTTCTTGCCCAGGGACTTCAGCTCCGTGCCGCTCTGCACGGTGGCCAGCACCGGGGAGTAGACGTTGTTCAGTTCCCGGAGATTGGCCATTGCCGATTCCACCCAGAGCTTTTCCGGGTGATCGTCGGTGACCAGCTCGTCGTAGATGAAGCCGATGCGGCCGTCGTCCAGTTTCACCTGGTACCAGTCACCGATGTGGTCCATGCCGTAGAGCCGGTCGCCGAAGGCCACGGAGGTCATGACTTCGCCCTGGATGGTGGGGATGGTGCGGATGTTGGCCTCGTTGGACTTGACGTAGAGGAACTTGGCATCGGCGGTGGCGGTGCTGGCCGTGGCGAGGAACATCACTCCGGCGATCAGCGCCGCGATCATCAGTCTGCTCTTGGTGTTTGTGCTGGTCATTGTCTTACCCTCCATTGATTCCGGTTGTTTGCTGTCCTCAGCTTTTCTGTTTTATTCCGTCGTTCGCCCTGAAAAAGGAGCAAGGGCCGTGCCAACCTGAGCGCTGACATTCAAACGTTGAAATAAAATAGCTTATCGCTGAGGACGCCGGGCGGCCCGGCCTGCGCCGCCCCCGGACTGTAAAAATTCCTGCAGGTGGCCCCACAATTTCTTTCCAGTCCCGTCGTTCAGAGGCGGGAGAGGGACCGGCGGTCCGGCTTGCCGTTGCCGGTGCGGGGCAGCTCGTTGATAAACTCGAAGATCCGCGGCACCTTGTACGATGCCAGGTGCTGGCGGCAGAACTGCTTCAGCTCGGTCACCGAGGTCTTCGAGGAGACCACCACATGGGCCATGGGGATGACCCCCCGGGCCCGGCTGCGGGCCGCGGCCACCACCACGTCCACCACCCGGGGGTGCTGCCGCAGCACCTGTTCAATCTCCGCCGGATAGACCTTGAGGCCGGCCACCTTCATCATCTCGTCCCGCCGGGCGGCAAAGTGGATGCCGCCCAGGGAATCCCGGCGCACCATGTCCCGGGTGAGATAGTCGCCGTCCCGCAGCACGGCCGAGGTCTCCACTTCATTGCTGAGATACGAGCGGAACACGGAATTGCTGCGGATCGCCATCTCTCCCACCTCGCCGTCGGGCACCTCACGGCCCGACCCGTCCACCACCCGCACCTCCACCCCCTGGCAGGGCAGTCCCATCCCCTCCTCCCGGCGTTCCAGCGCCTGGAGGTTGCAGAGGCAGACCCCGGCGGTTTCGGTGCTGCCCCAGACCGGCACGATCCGTTTCCCCGCCTGGCGGTTGAAACGGTCGATCAAGTCCCAGGGGGTCACCATGCCTCCCGATTCCAGCAGCCGCAGGCTGGTGATATCGAAGCGGCTGGAGCGCAGGGTGGTGAGCAGGACCTCGTAGATCGGCGGCAGCCCCATGATGCAGGTGACCCGCCACTTCTCGATGGCCGAGGCGATGGCCTTGGGATTGATCGAGTCCAGCAGCACCGCGGTTCCCCCCAGGGTCACCGAACGGGCAAAAATCTCGTGTGGGTGGGAGGAGATGGCGAACAGCGGCAGGTGGATGTCTTCGGGGCCGATACCCAGGCTGTTCACCACCGATTCGGTGTTGGCGGTGATGGCCCGGTGGGTGGTGAGCGCCCCTTTTGGCGTCCCGGTGCTGCCCGAGGTGAAATCGATATAGGCCGTGTCCTCGGGCGTGGGACCGGGGAACGAGCCGCCACCGGCAGGGGAGGTGAGCAGGGCCTCCAGCGAACCAAAGCCGGCGGCCGCCCCCGACCCGCCGCCGCTGACCAGGATCCTGTCCGGAGGTGGCATATGCTGCCGCAGCCGTTCCAGCTGGGGGATGCACTCCTCGTGGGCCAGCAGCAGCCGCAGATCCAGCCGGTCGAGGATCGCCACCTGCCGGCTGTCCTCCAGACGGACGTTCAGCGGCACCGCCACGGCCCCGGCGCGCATGATGCCAAAAAAAGCCACCATGGCCTCGGGCCTCTTGCGCAGCATCAGGCCCACCCGGTGGCCCGGTTCCACACCGGCGTTGCGCAGCCCATGGGCCGTGCGTTCGGCCAGCTCGTTCAGTTCGGCAAAGGTCAAATTGCCGCTGTCGGCAAGAAAGGCGTTGCGGTCCGCCCGTTCACGGGCGTGCCGCCTGAGGTGCTGGTCCAGGCTCATGTCCGGTCCTTGTGGATTCCGCCAATCTGGGGGTCGGTTTCGAGATGCCTGATTATATACCACATCCAGTTGAGCTGCCCGGGATCGTCCTGGATCAGCGGCCGGAACCGGCCCACCAGGTCGCTGGTCACCCGATGGATGGCCTGGTCGCCGGTGGCCCCGGCATCAATGGGAACCGGCGGGTCCACCCGGACCAGGCAACTGCCGTCCGGTCGTCTGAGGCAGACGGTGGTGAGCAGCGGGGCACCGGTGCGCAGGGCCAGCCGGGCCGGCGCCGAGGAGAAGAGGACGTCGCGGCCCAGCAGGTCGACCCAGGTCCCGCGCCGGCCGCCAAAACCGCTGAGGGCCATGAACACCGCTTCACCGGCGTCGAGGCTGCGGAACATCCAGCGGTGGGAATGGCCGGTCTCCAAGGGGTGGAAGGCGCCGGCCGCCTTGAGCCGCGCCCGGCGGGCCGCCCAGCCGTAGTCGGCAAAGTTGGCCGAGAGAGCCCGGATGGGAAAACCCTTCAGCGCCAGCAGAATGTGCAGCAGACGCTCGTCTCCCAGGTGCATGGTGGTCAGCAGCGCCCCCTTGCCTCCATCCAGGGCCTGCTGCAGGTGCTCCAGCCCCTGGAACTCCACCCACCCCTCCATGGCTTCCGGAGTGAGGCCGGGTGAGAGGAACAGTTCGAGGAAGGACGCCTGGTGGTTGACCCAGAAGTCGAGGAGGATCTTCTCCCGCCCCCCTGGTGGGAGACCCGGCAGGGCCCGGTCAATGGTGTCGAGGTAGAGGGAGCGGTTCCGCCCGGGGCCAACGTAGCCGATCCGGCTGCGCACCGCACCGAACAACCGGGCCAGGCCCATCACTCGCCGCCGGTCGGACCCGGTCACGCGGAGCAGTCCGCTCACCAGCAGGTAGAGACTGTTCCTCGCCGTCCTGAACACCAGGGACTTCATGTTCACCGCGTAAACACCATGGGCTCTTAATGATGCAAGATCTGATAAATCAGTTAGATATCAGGAAAGAGGAATCCTGCCACAGGGACTCGGGGCAAGTCAAGGCAGGCGGTCAGCGGCTACTCCAGCATTGAGGTGGTGAAGTAGTCGATGGCCACGGTCCGTTTGTCCTTCATGGTCTGGTAGTGCGGCGGAAAGAGGATTTCCAGCCGGTGCTCCCCGGCGGGGATGCGGAAGGGGAAGGCCACCTTGTAGATCTGCCACTCTTCGGAGATGAAGCGAATCCGCTCCTGCTGTTCGCCATTGAGCGAGAGGAGCACCGAGGGGAAGCCGCCCTGGTCCTTGTCGGCCCGGGCCATCACCTCGAAATGGTAGAAGCCGGTGGCCGGGAATTTGACCATGGTGATCACGCCGGATCGGTCATCACCGAGGATGGTGAAACCGTCCTCGCGGCCCCACGTGGGCTTATCGGTGGCCACTCCAGACATCAGCAGCATGGTTTCGGCTTCCAATCGCTTGCCGGTGATGTGGTCCGATTCGATGAGCTCGAACTCGCTCTTGCGGAACTTCATTTTCAGCCGGTTGGGCAGTTCCATTTTCAATTCGTAGTCGTTCTCGGCGATCACCTTACCCGAGAACTCCCGGCCGTCATCCGTCCGCAGGGAGGCCCAGTAGGGGAACTTGTGGTCGGCGCCGTGCTCCCGCATCGATTCCCAGAAGTCGATCCGTTCCTCGGCGTGGTCGCGGATGAACTGGGTGTTGCCGTAGGTGGCGAGACAGCTCTGCCAGTCACGGATACGGGCGTCGGGATCGCCGTTTCCATGCCGGTCGCGGGCGATGACCTTGTTCAGTGCATCCTCTTTCCCCACGATGGCCTTCCAGTGGCTGATCCTGCGACGCGCTTCGGACGACTGGCTCCCGTCGGGGAACCCTTCCAGGTAGGCCTGCCAGTTCTCCAGCGCCGCACGCGGGTTCTCCTCGCCCCGGCCTTCCGCGGTGATGGCCCGGTCGAGCATCTCCTCCTCGGGGATGATACTCCCTTCGCCGCTGGACGTTTCCATTCCGGCGTCGGCATCGCTGGTGCCGAGCAGGCCTTCCTCTTCAGCGAGGCGGGCCACCTCGGCCTGGATCTGTTCGCCGTGGGTTTCAAACAGGTAGATGGCCGACTGCTTGAGGGCGTAGCCGATGATGCTGCTGCTGCCGGCGAAAAAGAGGAAGAGAATAAAGACGATGATCACGATTTTGGGCAGTTTCGGAAAACGGCTCACGGTCTGCTGCAGGTAGCCGATGGCCTTGGCCACAGCCACCAGCCCGGTGATCAGGGCCAGGGAGTAGACACCGGTGGCGATGATGAACTTGTCGGCCACGGCCATGGCGATGCCGCCGGTGAGCAGCAGCAGCGTGAGCATCAGCGGGATGGTCAGCCCCCGGGGCAGGCTGGACAGATCAAAACCGCGGCCCTTTTTCTGTGCCGCCGGTCGTGCTTTCTTCTCGCTCTCCGCCGCCAGGACCCGCTCGTCCTCGGGTTTTTCCTCGGCACTATCGGCTGCCGCATCGGTGACGGCGGGTGTAATCGGGATCTCCGGGATCACCGGTTCGGCCGGTGGCGGTTCGTTCCTGGTCACCGCCATCTCTTCGGTGTCCGGGCTGGGGTGGGCTGCCGTTTCCGGGCTCCCCCCGCTGCTGACATCCTCTCCGCAGATCAGACAGGTGCCGTCGGAACCCTTGGGGCCCCCGCAGCCGGTGCAGACATCAGCACTGTCTCTTTCCGGTTCCGCGTTGAGCGGGGCCAGTGAATCGAAGGGTGAGGCTTCACTGTTTTGCGCCGGTTCAGGAGTTTCCGGCGGAGTTTCCATGGGAATCCCGTCCGGTTGTTCCGGGAGCACCTGTTCGGGCTCCGCGGTGGGGATATCCGGCATCATTTCCTGGGGGAGATCCACCAGGTCCGGTTCCGCCTGGGCGGCCGGCTGTTGGGATGGATCGGGCGGCGGGCAGATCAGGCAGGTGCCGTCCTGCTCCATCGGCCCGCAGCAGTTGGGGCAGACGCCCAGGTTTTCAGGGGAAAGCAGCGCTGAGAGATCGTTCTCGATGGAAGCGGACTCGTCCAGCGCGGTTGTGTCGGGCTGAAGCGGATCCGCTGCTGGTGCGGTGGGCCCCACTTCAATACCCGCGGCCGCCGGATCCTCTTCCGTTTGGGACTGAAGCGGATCCTGAAACCCCAGGTCGTGTTCCACCGGCGGTTTCGCCGGCAGATTGATGGACAGCGGCCCGGGATCGTTGATTTCCGGAACCTCGATGGCGGGTATTTCAACTGTGGGCACTTCCGGTGCGGCGACCGCTGCGGGCTCGTCCGGTCCCACCTCCCGGGGTTTGCAGATGACACAGACACCACCGGCCTGCAGGTCGCGCCCGCAAAACGGGCAGTTCTGGTCCAGCACCTCGGGCGGCGGCGGTTTGGGCGCCGGCGTTGCCGCCTGAACCGGTTCCGGAATGGCTGCCGGTGCGGGTGGTTCCGCCGCCGGTGGGCTGGCCGCCGGTGCGGCCGGAGCGGCCGTCCCGTTCGAACCGTTCGGCTGAACTTCGGCCACGGCTCCCATACTGCGCAGCATGGTGGCACAGGACTCGGCCTGCTGCAGGCTCATGTTTCGCTTGAACACACGGGGCGTCTGGCGGACACTGGCCCGCATCCGCTCAAATGGCGTATCGAATTTTTCAGCCAGCTTCCGGGCCACTGCTTCGATGGCGGCATCGCTGCCGTCACCGGCCGCCACGAAAAGAACCAGATGCTGTTCCGCTTCCTGCGTGGTGCTCATCGCATCCCTTTTCCGGCCGGACGGATTCTTCCGGGCGGAGCCCTTAGGGGCCGATTACTGAAACGTCTCTTAGTGAATCGCCCGATCGGGCGTCGGGCTTGAGGGAAATATTAACGATGGGGGGGGGTGTCAGCTGTCCGCCGAGGGTAATCAGGACGGGTCGGATGCGGAAAATTTCTGTATAGCGGATTCCAGATCGGCGCCGGCCCGTTCCCAACGCTGGTAGAGGCGAGCCAGTTTATCCCCGATCCCGGTGAGCCGGCCTTTCAGTTCCTTCATCCGGCTGCCATCGGCAAAGACGGAAGGATCGGCCATCTGGGCCTCGAGTTCACCCCGTTCCTTTTCCAGGGTCTCGATGTCGGCCTCGCAGGCTTCCACCACCCGGTGCTGGTCGGCGGTGGCCCGGTACTGCCGGTTACGTCGCTCGGCATCCGAGCGGCGCCGGGCCTTGCGCTGGACCTCACCCCCGACCTTCGGGGCGGCCTTCGGTTCCGGCACTTCCTCCACGGGGGGCGGAGCGGTTCCGGCGTCGCCGCGGCCGCTCTTCTCCATGAAGTAGTCATAGTTCCCGGGGTAGTGGGTCAGCCGGCCGTGCTCCACGTGGACCACCCTGGTGGCCACGTTATTGATGAACCAGCGGTCGTGGGAGATGAAGCAGAGGGTTCCCCGGTGCTCCCGCAGGGCCTGTTCCAGCACGTCCCGGGAAGCCATGTCGAGGTGGTTGGTGGGCTCGTCCATCAGGATCAGGCTGGCCGGTTTGAGCAGCATGCGGGAGAGGGCCAGCCGGCTCTTCTCGCCGCCGCTGAGCACGGCCACCTTCACGTCCACATCGGTGCCGCTGAAGCGGAAGGCCCCGAGAATGTCGCGGACCATGGGGGCGGTGGTGATGTCGGCGCTGCTCAGCAGTTCCTCCAGCACCGTCCGTTTGGGGTCCAGGGCTTCCAGCTGGTGCTGGGCGTAGTAGTAGATGTCCACGTTGTGCCCCGGTTCGCGGGATCCCGCCTCGAAGGGCAGCACCCCGGCCAGGATCTTGAGCAGGGTCGATTTTCCGGCGCCGTTGTCCCCCACCAGGGCGATCTTCTCCCCCCGGTTGATCAGCAGCTCGAGGTCACGGTAGATGGTCATTTCCCCATATTGCTTGGTCAGGCCCTGGAGCCGCATCACGTCCTGCCCGCTCCGTCCGGGCTGGGGGAAGGTGAAGCGGACTTTTTTCTCCTCCCCCCCCACCTCGATCCGCTCGATCTTGTCCAGCATCTTCATCCGGCTCTGGGCCTGGCGCGCCCGGTCCTTGCGCACCCGGTTGCGGGCGACAAAATCCTCGATCTGCTTGATCTTCTGGTCCTGGCGCTTCTTCGAGGCCAGCAGGATCTCCCGGCGCTGGGCGCGCTCCTCGAGGTAGAAGTCGTAGTTGCCGGCATAGGTTGCGAGTTTGCTCCGGGCCAGCTCGATGGTCCGGGTGGTGAGCCGGTTGAGCAGCCAGCGGTCGTGGGAAATCAGGATGTAGGTCCCGTGGTAGTCCAGCAGGTGTTCCTCGAGCCAGATGGTGGAGGAGAGGTCGAGGTGGTTGGTGGGCTCGTCCAGCAGGAGCAGGTCGGGCCGGTCAAAGAGGATGCGGGCCAGGGCCAGGCGCATCCGCCAACCGCCGCTGAGAGTGCTCAGCGGGCGACGGTGGTCCTCTTCGGTGAACCCCAGGCCGGAGAGAATCGATTTGGCCTCGGCTTCGTAGCTGAAACCGCCCTCGCTCTCGAACCGTTCCTGAAGCTCCCCGTAGCGCTGCTGCAGCCGCGCCAGTTCGTCCTGGTCCGCCCCCGGGCCGCCGCCGGCCATCTGCTCCTCCAGCCGGCGCATCTCCTCTTCCATGGCCGGCAGCTCGGCCCGGACCTCGAGGATGTTCTCCAGGACAGTCCCACCCTCCATCGGTTCAATTTCCTGGGGCAGCAGACCCACGCGAACCCGACGGCCCTCCCGGGCCACTTCACCGCTGTCCGGGGACTCCTGGCCGGTCATCAGGCGAAAGAGGGTGGTCTTGCCCACGCCGTTGGCGCCCACCAGGCCGATCTGCTCCCCGTGGCCCACGAAGAGGCTCACGTCGCTGAGGACGACGTTTTCGCCGTAATTTTTACTCAGCCCGCTGGCTCGGAGCATGGGACGGTCCTCGTCGGTCAGGTGGTGTGCCTGGCCGCGGCCGCAGCCAGGAACGAGGAAGACGGGTGGTGAGAAGCGGCCGGGACAGTCAGACCTTCAGCTCATAGAGAAAACGTTTGCAGTTCTCGCAGTTGCGAAGGCTCTCGTGATCGGTGGAGCCGCTGGTGGGCTGGCGGATGAAGCAGCCCAGACAGATGTTGTCGGTGATCGGCACCACGGGTCTCTTGTATTTCCTGCACAGCTTGTTGTAGAGCGAGAGGGTGTCGGCGTCGATCTCCTGCGCCACCTGTTCCCGCTTCGCCTTGAGCTTGTCCAGGCCGTCCATCATGAAACCGAGCTTTTTCTCGAATTCGGCCGCGCGCTGGTTCTCCGTGTCGTGAATCAGCTGGTCAAGGTTGTGGAGGTTCATCAACCTCTGCACATCTTCCCTCATCTCACCCCTCCAGAATCTTGAGAAAGTCTTCGAAGGAATCGGTATCGATCAGTTTCTTGCGCCGCTTGTTGTCCTTGACCATTTCCACGATCTTGCCCAGCAGGGGCAGGTAGCGGTTCCCCTTGTCCTGGTAGGGCGCGAGAATCATGAAGACCAGGTGGACCGGTTTCTTGTCCACGGCGTCGAACTTGATGGCCTTGGGAAGCCGGGCGAAGATCACCGTCAGATCGTTGCAGCCCAGCGAGCGGCTGTGTGGAATGGCCACCTGCTTGCCGATCCCGGTGCTGCCCAGCTTCTCGCGCTCCTGCAGGGTGTTGAGGATCACATTGCCGTAATCCAGCCCCCGGGCCTTCACCAGGTGGTCCACCATCTGCTCGAGGGTGTCGTTCTTGTCCTTGGCGGCGAGGTTGGGGATGTAGAGGTCTTCGTGGAAAAAAGAGGCGAGATCCGGGTTATCCATTGCACCAAGGCTCCTATTCTAAGTACGTCCGGTCCATGGTTGCCATGGGGGCCGGTCCGTCCATTGCCCGCCTAAATCTATTATAGAAGCGGGGCGGGGTCAATCGTGAAAGCTGATCCCCGCTCCGGTCAGCGGTTCCAGCGGTCCTTGAGATCCCGCCGTTTGCGCACCAGATAGACCAGGTTTCCCAGGCCGTCACGCCAGGGCCGGAGCTTGCTCGGACCCACCCGCGCCTTGTGGGTGTAGGGCACCGGGTACTCGCCGGCGGTGAATCCCTTGCGGCAAAAGGTCTCGATTTTGATCTCCTCGGAGAGTGCCATCCCGTCACTTTTCAGCTGAATTTCGTCCAGCAGGGCGCGGTGAAAAATCCACATCCCCGACTGTGAATCCCCCAGGCCGATGCCGTAAATCAACCGGAAGGAAAGGGTCAGGGCCAGGTTTCCCATGAAGCGCTTGAAGGTGCTCAGGCTCAGCTCACGGTTTTCCAGGTAGCGCTTGCAGGAGATGAAGTCGAAGGCCCCATCGAAGAAATGGTCCAGGGCCGGCTGGATAATCCGGCAGGGGTAGGTCCCGTCGCCGTCCAGGGTGACGATAATGCCCTCGGTGACATGCTGGAAACCCGTCTTCAGGGCTCGGCCGTACCCCCGCTGCGGTTCGGGCACCACCGTGGCCCCCAGGCCGGCGGCCACCTCGGCCGTCCGGTCGGTGGAGCCATTGTCCACCACCACCACCTCGTCCACGAAGGGGGGCACCATCTCGATCACCGCCCCGACCCCCGCCTCCTCGTCGAGACAGGGGATGACTAGAGAGATTCGTTCGTCTCGGAACATGATGATGCCCGCTGTGGCCCGATGCTGATCCACTCCCGCAGCAGCCGGGGGATCATTCGGGGGTTGAAGATGATGCTGTTGGTCAGAAAGCACTCGTAGGTGCAGAAACAACCGGTGTCGTGGATGTGGTCCCGCACCGCGGCGGCCTGGCCGCTGCGCCAGATCCGCTGGAAGTCCAGACCCTCCTCGCGCAGGCTGCCCAGCGTGCGGTCCAGCAGTTCACAGGGGTAGACCTCGCCGCGGCTGCCGATCACACAGCTGAGGCTGGCCGCGTAGCAGGGGACCTGCTGTTCGTTGTCCTTGATGATCTTCCCGATCACCTGCTGGCGAACGTTCTTCATCGCGTTGATCAGTCCGGCAAAACCGAAGCGGCTGTACCCTTCCAGCCGGCCCTGGCGGATCTCTTCGCCAAGGAGCCCGACAAAGGCCTCGTAGCGCTCGGGGTCCACCCCTGCGGCCGCGGGGTCCCGGGGCGTCCCGCGGACCAGCAGCGGGTTGATGCAGCGCACATGGAGCTCCTCGCTGAGGAAGCGGTAGAGTTCGTCCAGGCGGTGCTGGTTCAGGGCCGAGACGGTCACCGCCACGTTGAGGTTGAAATCCGGCCGACGCTCCCGCAGCTCTTCCAGGCGACGGTAGGTCTCCACCGCCTTCTCGAACAGGCCCGGGGTCCCGCGGAGCCGGTCGTGCTCCGGGCCCACGCCGTCGAAGGAGACGTCGATGCCCAGGTCCATTCCCGGGCAGAGATCGAGGATCTGCTCCACCCCCTCCACCACCCGGCCGGGCATCGACCCGTTGGTGGGGATGCCGGTGTTGCGCACGCGGTTGTTGCGGTGGAAGATCTCAACGATTCGGGGCAGGTCCTGGCGCAGGAACGGTTCGCCGCCGGTGGGGAGGAGGAAGAGGATCTCGCCCATCCCCCGGCTGATCGCCTCGTATTCCTCCAGGGTCAACTCGCCCTCCCGCTCCGGCCGGTCCTCCGGGCCGAGCAGGCAGTGGAGGCAATTGGCCGTACAGCGCTCGGTGACGAAGAGGACCACGTAGACCGGGTCCTTGCCCCGTTTCCCCAGCAACCGGTCGGCAAAGTGCAGGTAGCCCTTCATTCCCTATTCTTCCCGAATCGATCAGTAGCGTTTGCCGGCCAGGCCGTAGGAGAAAACCCCCCAGCCGAGCCCGGCTGAAATCCAGAACAGGTCGAGGATGATCACCGGGATTCCTCGCAGGGCGAACAGCAGCCCGCCGCGACGGACCAGGAAACCGATGAATCCCCCGTGGAGCAGCAGACTGAGCAGCAGGCCGGCCGCTCCGTACGTGGCCAGCGAGGTACTGCCCAGAACCAGGGCCAGGGCCAGCAGCACCATGGCAGCCGCTCCCAGCACCACGCCGGCCATCACCGCCACGGGCACCGAGGTCTTGTTCAGTTTCCGCTGTTTCCTCTCCCCGGTTGCCGTGGTGCGGCGCCGGAGCAGCAACCGGGCCAGCTCGGCCGACCGCCGGAAATCGGTGGTCAGCAGGGAGAGCAGCGAGTACTCCTTGCGGTGGTCCACCAGGAACCCCCGCCGGATCTCGATCCTCGCCTCGGCGTCACCCAGCCGTTGTCCGAACTCGGTGTCCTCCACCGCCGGTGTCCGGTATTCTTCGTCAAAGCCCTTGAGATCGAGAAAGAATTGCCGCCGGATCGCCGCCGCGGTGGTGTAGAACAGGGTCAGTGAGCCGCGCAGCCGGCGGTAACTGTATGATATCCAGAGGTTCTTGAACCGCGAGCAGTAGCGCTGGTAGGCCGCATCCGGATCCTGGATCCCCACCACCCCCAGCAGCTGCGGGTCGGACAGGGCCAGGTGCAGGGAGGTGAATGCCCCTCGGCCGAAGACCACGTCCGCATCGGTGAAGACCAGCACCTCGCCCCGGCCGGCCCGGGCCCCGGCATTGCGCGAGGCGGAGACACCTTTGGCCGCCGGCACATAGATCACCCGGCAACCCCGGTCCTCGGCGATTTCGGCAGTACGGTCGGCCGAGCCATTGTCCACCACCACGATATCCACCCGCCCGTCATTGAGACCGGCTTCTTCCACGCTTTCACGGATGGATGTGAGGCAGCGGTCCAGGGTGGCAGCACCGTTCTTCACCGGGATAACCACTGTAAAGGTCATCCGCGGCAGCTCCCCGGTTCTCCACGGCATTGGTGGTTGACGCCCTTCCGCTCTGGCTTGCAAGCCTTTTTATTTCATCAAGATGCCAAGAACTCATCAAGGCCTTTATCCTGTGAGGACTATAGCCCGTAAACCAGGGACAGTCAACGTCCCGGTGGATAGAGGCGGATCGGATTACCCTCCTTGCTCCCGTCGCGAAACGCTCCACGGTTGCTCAGTTGGATAACCCACCCCGCCGGTTGTGCTGAATGACCCGATTGGCCGTCACCTTTCTCACAACCAAAGCGGCCTGCGGACCGGGTTGACTGTCCTTGCTGAGCGACCTTGGAGCGCTTCGCGACGGGAGCGAAGCTGGACAGTCAACCCGGTCTGCTAGAATAGCGGCAGCCTGTGAGGAGGGCGGATGATCGATCAGGACGAAAATGCGTTACAGCTGGAGCTGGTGGAGCTGATTCGGGGCGGGGGCCCCATCACCTTTGCCCGGTTCATGGACCTGGCGCTCTACCATCCCCGCCACGGGTTCTACACCCGGGGTGGGGGGCCGTGGGGTGCCGGCCGGGATTACGTGACCAGCGTCGATGCCGGGCCGGTGTTCGCCTCCCTCATGCTGCCGCTCTTCAGGGCCTGCTGGCAGTCCCTGGGGTCGCCGGAGGAGTATCTGCTGGTGGATGCCGGGGGAGGGGACGGAAAGTTCGCCCGGTCCGTTGCCGCGGAGGCCCGGGCGGAACCCGATCCCTTCTCCACCGCTCTACGCCCGGTCCTTGCCGACCGGTGTGCCGCCGGCGGGGCGGGCACGTCTGAACTGCCGGAACGGATCACCTTCCCGCCGGCGGCGGGCCGGCCTCCCCTCGGGCCCTGCTGTGTCTTTGCCAATGAACTGCTGGATGCCCTGCCGGTGCACCTGGTCCGCCGCTCCGCGGACCGGCTGGAGGAGGCGCTGGTGACCGAGCGGGGGGGGCGCCTGGAATATCAATGGGCCGAGCCCGGCAGTCCGGCGCTGGCCGCCTATTTTCAGAAGCTGGGTCTCACCCTGGCGGAGGGCCAGCAGGCGGCGGTGAACCTGCAGGCGGAGAGGTGGATCCGGGAGGCGGCCTCGGGCATCGAACTGGGGCATCTGGTGATCATCGATTACGGCTACCCCGCACCGGTTCTCTTCTCGCCCGAGACCGCCGCCGATCCGGTTCGCACCTACCTCGGCGGTCGGGAGGGTGGCGGGCCGCTGGAGAACCCGGGGCAGCAGGACATCACCGCCATGGTGGATTTCAGCTCGCTGGCCCGCTGGGCGGAGGAGGCCGGGTTCACCCTGCTCAGCCTCACCGACCAGTACCGCCTGCTGCAGCGGCTGGCGGAGCAGCTGTCCGGCAACCCGGCTGCCTGGGAACGGCTGGCCGGTAGCGGAACCGGTGTTTCACCGGTGGAGCGGCTGCGGCGGGGAATGGGGCTGCGGGCCCTTGTCTCACCCGAGGGTATCGGCGGCAGCTTCCGGGTGCTGGTCCTCTCCCGCGGCACCGTCGAGCCCCTGCCGCTGCTCCGCGGACTGCGGGTCCCGCCCGGTTCCGGCATCCAGATCGAATGACGAGTCCTTCAGTGTGATCAGCACCAGTTCCGGAGAGCAGCGAAGGCGTGCCGGGATGATCGATGTTCCCACCCCCCGGGAAACGTAGAGCCAGGTCTCGTCGAGACGGAAGCGCCCGGCCACGGTCTGCCGGCTCCCCGGAGGGAGCCAGAGCGGGCCGATCAGCGGAAAGTTCATCTGGCCGCCGTGGGTGTGCCCGGCGAGCACCAGGTGCACACCCCAGCGTTGAGCCTTGCGGAAGATTTCCGGCGAATGGGCCAGGAGCACCTGGGGGAGTTCTCCGGGGACCTTGAGGAAGGTGTTGTAAAAATCGGAGTGGCCGGTGTAGGGATCGTCCAGGCCGAGGAGGACAAACGATGCCCCCCGGGTCCTGATGATCAGGTGCTCGTTGACCAGCAGCCGGATGCCCTGTTCCGCCAGCAGGCTGGACAGGCGGTTGCCGGTCATCCGCACCTTGTATTCCCAGTTGCCCTGGATGGCATACACCCCGCCCGGTGCCTCGAAACGCCCGAGATACCCGGCCAGGGTTTCGGTGCGGGTGAGCCAGGTGAAGTAATCGCCGCCAAGGAGGATGAGGTCGGGGCTGAAGGCGGCGATCTCTTCCTCCATCAGGTGGTGCAGGCGGCCCGGCCGGCGCAGGTGGAGGTCGGTGACAAAGGCCAGGCTCACGCCCTCCGACCCGCCTCCCAGACCGGGCAGGTAGAAGGTTTCCCGGTTCACCTGAAGACGGTTTGGCTCGAGGAAGAAAAACTCGGCGCAGAACCAGACGAAGAGGACCAGGAACAGGCCCAGGGCTGCTCGTCTGGCCCGCGACCCGGTCTGCACACGGCCAGGGTTCATTGCACGGCCTGGCCCATCCCCTGCAGATGCTGGCGGGCCAGTTTCCCGTAGTTGCCCTGCGGATCGATGTTGAGCACCTGGCGGTAGTGGGCGACGGCCTTGTCACGGTTGCCCTGCTTTTCGAAGCAGAACCCCTGGTAGTAGCGGACTCCCGGCTGCTCGGGGATCAGCCGGTCACACTTGTTGAACTCTCCCAGGGCCAGGTCCCAGCGCTGGATGCTGACAAAGTGGAAGCCGCTGTAAAAGCGGCTCTGGAACAGCTCCGGGTAGAGCTGCAGGGCCTTGTTCAGGTTTTGCCGGGCCTTGCGGTATTCCTTGGCCTGGACATAGGCCACGCCCAGGTCGGCGTGGAAGACGGCCTGGCCCGGGGCCATGTTGATGGCCTTCTCAAAGGCGTTGATCGACGGCTGCACCTTGCCCTCGGCCAGCAGCGCCTCTCCCCGTTCGTACTCCAGGTAGGCCGGGGCCATCCGGTGCATTCTGGCAGTTTTCTGGTGGAAGGTCTGCTGGCCCATGGTCAGGCCCGGCGGCAGCTCCAGGGTGGTGATCCGTTGCCGGGCGGTTTCGATCCGCTCCGAGGAGAGCGGGTGGGTCAGAAACAGCGCTTCAAGGCGGGAGGGCTCGCTGTTGTGGGCGGCCAGCAGGATTTCCTGCAGTTCCACCATCCCCTGGGGGTTGTAGCCGGCCTTGATCACGTAGTCCATGCCCAGCTCGTCCGACTGCCTCTCGTTGTCCCGGGAAAAGCGGAGCATCATCAGCTGGGCGGCCATCATCCCGGCGGCGGAATAGTAATCGGCGTTCTTCATGTCCTGCTGCTGCAGGTAGATACTCAGGCCCACCGCCGCCGACTGGGTCAGGATCTGGCGGGTGATCATCTCGTTGACATGCCGCGCCGTCACGTGGCCCACCTCGTGCCCCAGCACCGCTGCCAGCTGGGCCTCGTTCTGCATCTCGGAAATCAGGCCGCGGGTGATGCTGATCTTGCCACCGGGGAGGGCATAGGCGTTGACCTCGCCGCTGTTGACCACGTTGAACTGGAAGGGCAGGTCCGGGCGGTGGGAGACGGCAACCAGTTTCTTTCCCACCTGGGAGACGTAGTCCTGCAATCCCTTGTCCTGATACAGGCCGCCGCTGATCTGGGTCATCACCGGGTAGTTCTGCACCCCCATGGCCACTTCCTGATCTTCCGAAATCAGGGAGAGCTCCTTCTTCCCGGTCACCGGGTTGATGGCACAGGCCACCAGACCAAGGACGGTGAGCAGTGCCAGGACAGAGACTACCCGTGACGGTTTGTAAACACGCATTTTGTGCCGTTTCATCAGCGCTCCTCCCATGCTGTCGGCTGGACTGTCAGTTGTATCGTCTATGGATCAGACCGGTGGACGACACTGGAAGTCACAGTGGAAACCGTCTGCCTTGAATACTGCTTTCCCGTCCACCAGGGTGGCCAGGACGTCGATATCCGGTATCTCCTCCGGCGCGCACAGCTGCGGATTTTTCGCCAGGATCGTGAGGTCCGCCCGTTTGCCCGGTTCGATGGATCCGGTGAGGTCCTCGCTGAACGAGGCGTAGCTGGCATCCCGGGTGAACATGGACAGGGCCTCGGTGGGCGAGAGGCGCTCCCCGGGGCTCCACCCGCCGTCGGGGGTGCCCTCCGGGCTCTGGCGGGTGATCGCGGCGTAGAGACCGAGGAGCGGGTCCGCGGATTCCACCGGTGCATCGGAGCCGCCGGGTATCCGGCACCCGGTCTCCAGCAGTGACCGCCAGACATAGGCACCGGTCAGCCGCTGACGGCCCAGGCGGTCCCCGGCCCATGGCATGTCGGAGGTGCAGTGCGTGGGCTGCATCGACGGGATCACGTTCAGCGAGGCGAACCTGGGCAGATCGTCGGGGTGCAGAATCTGGGCGTGTTCGATGCGCGGTCGCAACCGCTCCCGGTCCTCGGGGCTGAGGACCTTTTCCACGGTGTCCAGAACGATGCGGTTTGCCCGGTCCCCGATGGCATGGATGGCCACCTGGAACCCGTGCCGGGTCGCTTCCGCATACACGCGCTCCAGCTCTTCCGGCGCCGTGAGCAGCAGGCCCCGGTTTTCCGGGTCGTCGGTGTAGGGATCCAGCAGCGCAGCGCCCCTCGATCCGAGAGCGCCGTCGGCATAGAGCTTGACGCAACGCACCACCAGGTGGTCGGCCATCTCCGTGTCGGGCCCTTGCTCGAACCAGCGTTCCAGCAGTCCTCTTTCGGACCCTTCCAGCATGGCGTAGACCCGGATGGGCAGGGCCCCTTCCCGGGCCATCCGCTGGTAGACTTTCAGTTCTTGGGCCGTCACTCCGGCAACGTGAACCGCGGTGAGCCCCAACCCGGCAAAATGGGCCGAGGCGGCGAGGATATGGCGCTCGATGGCCTCCGGGGAGGGCGGGGGCACGGCCCGGTCCACCAGGTCGATGGCCCGATCCAGCAGCAGTCCGCTGGGCCTGCCGCTGTCCGGATCCTTGAAGATCTTCCCCCCCTCGGGATCGGGCGTATCTGGCCCGATGCCGGCAGCGGCCAGGGCGGCGTCATTGACCAGGGCCGCGTGGCCGTCGATGCGTCTCAGGCAGACCGGCGCCTTCGGCGCGATGCGGCTCAGGGCGCGGTTGTCGGGGAATTGCTTCACCGTCCAGTCGTTCTGGTCCCACCCCCTGCCGAGGAGCCAGCTGTCGCCGGGCCGGTCTTCCAGCCACTGCGCGGTTTTTTCCAGCACTTCCTCGAAACTGGTGGTGCCGGTGAGGTCGAGGCTGGAGAGGTTCTTGCCCACCGAGATCATGTGCAGGTGGGCATCGGTCAGGCCGGGGGTCACCGTGGCCCCCTGCAGGTCTTCCACCCGGGTGTCCGGCCCCTTCCACGGCTCCAGATCCTGCTCACGTCCCACGGCGATGATGCCGCCGTCGCGAATGGCCAACGCCTCGACTACCGGCTTTCCCTCGGTCATTGTTAAAATCTGTCCGTTGGTCAGGATCAGGTCCGCATAGGTCGTTTCCGGTTTCTTTCCGCAGTGGCACAGCACAATGAGACCAGCCAGCAGGCAGGTCGCGAGCACTGTTTGCCCCGGGGTGATGAATGTGAAAACTCTGCTGAAAAAACCGGTGAGCTTCATCGTCGTGGCACCATTGGTTGGGCGTGTCGCCAGATTGACCGGGCGTTTGGGAATTCTCCTCAATCTTACTCTGAAGCGGCGCCACCGGGCAACGGCGGCCTTGAACCGGCGCGGGCAAACACGATATGGTGATCGCTGAACAGTGGCTATCCGCCCGCACCCGATACGGTACACCCCATGCCATCCGTTTCCACAGGTACGAACGGTTCTTCCCGCGGCTCGCTGCTGCCGGCCTCCGTTCTCGCCCTGCTGGTGGGGGCGATCTACCTCGCCTTTCCGGCGCGGCTCTATTTCGGGGAAGGGTTCAAGTGGGCGCTGAGCGAGCCGGCAAACACCGGGGGAGTGTTCCGCTTTTTTCACCCCCACCACCTGCTCTACAATCCCCTGGGCTACCTGGTGCACCAGCTGGTGACCCTGGTGCGTCCGGGCATCTCGCCAATGATCTCCTTTCGGTTGCTGGACACCATCGCCGGTCTCGGCGGTGTCGTGGTGTTCCACGGTCTGGTCCGGCGTCTCTGGCGGCGGGAGTGGCTGGCCGGAATCACGGCGGCGGGGTTCGCCTTTTCCTGGGGCTTCTGGTCACACTGCATCAATGTCGAAGTTTATCCGGTGAGCGTCTTCTTTCTCGTCCTCGGTTTTTCCCTGGCGGCGAGGGCGGTCCGCGAGCCGGTGTCCGGGCCCCGGGTGTGGATTGCCCTGGGACTTGCCGCCGGAGCATCTGCCCTCTTCCACCAGAGCAACGTCCTCTTTCTCGCCGTTCCCCTGGTGGCGGCGCTGGGTTATCCGGGGGGGCGGCGGACCGGCCTCCGGCTCCTCTGCCGTTTCTTCATCCCGGTCTATGCGGCGTTGACCGTCCTGCCCTATCTGGCGGTGATGCTGCACCTCGGTTTTCACCGGCCGGATCAAGCGCTGACCTGGCTTTTTCTGTACGGCCACCAGGCGGACACCTATCTCGGCACCGGCCCGTCGGTGATGTTTCATGCCCTGGTCTCCGTCGGCCGCATGCTCCTGCTCCCCTCGTCTTACACCGTGCCCTCCGCACTGCCGCTGGTGCCGCCGCTGATTCTGCTGTCGCTCAAGTGGCTGGCCGCCCTGTTGCTGGGCCTCCTGCTGCTGGCCGGCACACTGCGCGCACGGCACCTCTCCCGCAACTGCGTCCGCTGCCTGGGGCTGGCCGCGGCTCTGGCTGTTCCCTATGTACTGTTCTTCACTTTCTGGGATCCGGGCGGCTATTTCTTCTGGCTTCCCCTCGGTATTCCCTTCTGGCTGGCGGCCGGATGTTCCGCGGCCGCCCTGTCTCCGGGACCGCTGTCCCGTGCCGGGGTACCGGTTCTGGGGCTGGCCGTGCTGGCTCTCTTTGCCGCCAACCTGGCCGGCGGGATTCTGCCGGAGAGCCGGTTCTCCCGGGTGGCCGACCACCAGTTGATGCAGTTGACCGTCCAGCATCTGGACCAGGGTGACCTGCTGCTGCTCAACACACCCCGCATGGAGGTGATCTCAAACTTTGGCGGCCCGATGTTTTACGGATATGCCCGCGCCTTCGGCCCGTTCGATGTGCAGTGCCTGCTCCCCGGCCTGGAAGCGATGGGACAGGAAGCGGTGCTGCGGGACCTGGTGCTCAGCGGGAGCCGCACCGGCCGCGGCCTCTGGTATCTCGATGAGGTCCTCAAGGGACGCAGTACTCACGGTGGCCGGGGGGGGAGGATCCGGGAGGCCTTCCGGAGCTGGGGTGTGCGGCCCGTTCTTGTGGGAGCCCATCCCGGAACCGACGCGTACAACGGGTCCATCCTCTACCGGCTGGTACCCGACCCCCCGCAGTAGGGCCCGCCGTTTCGCGTCCACCCCCTGTGTCATTCAATCGGTCCGGTACTGGTATAATAAGAGTTCAGTGTGGATGGCCGGGTACCCGCGGGCGGGCCGGTTCTGGTAAAGGGTATTGACAAGGAAAAAGGAAACTCCATGCATGTCACCAGCACAGACAGAATCTCCCCGGTACGCCATCGGGGTTTGTTCTTTATCGCCCTCTGCGGCGCGTTGGCGCTCACCCTGGTGGCGGCTCCCGCCGTTGCCGATGACACGGCCGAAAAGGCCAGCTCGCTGAAGGTCGGGGCTGCCGTGGGGAACCTGGCTCCCGATTTCACCGCCGACAATTATCACGGTGGCCAGGTCAAACTGTCCGACCACCGGGGCAAAATTGTGCTGCTCGATTTCTGGGCTTCGTGGTGCGGGCCCTGTCTGCGGGAGATGCCCACCATCGTCGAGATCATGAAACGATACCCCGCGGACAAGTTCGTGATCATCGGGGTGAGTCTCGACATGGAGAAGTCCCTGCCCAGAATGAAGCAGATCATCACCGATAACAAACTCGATTACCCGATTCCCTATGACGGCAAGGGCTGGCGCAATGCGGTCTCGTCACTGTATGGCGTGCGGTCCATTCCGGCCACCTTTATCCTCGACGCGGACGGGGTGATCGTGGACAGAAACAAGCGGGGCCAGGAACTGGTCCGTCTGCTGGACAAGCTGGTGTCGCCGAAGAAGTAGCCCTCACCCCGGCCAGCTGAGCCGACCGGTCATTCCCGCTCCTGGATGTCGCGGGGGACCTCAGGTCGGCTCAGTTGTGTACAGGGGTATTGACGACGGACCGGTTCTGTCAGGACGATTCTGGAACGTTGATGCTGGTGGGTCGCACGGTCGCATGGGCCCCCGATCGGGGGCCAGGGGGCGGGGTTAGAGGTTCTTGATCTCCTTGCCCGGTTTGAAGCGGACCTTTTTACCCGGAGCGATGGGAACGATTTCGCCGGTGCGGGGGTTTCGGCCGATCCCCGTCTTCCGCGATTTGACTTCGAACACGCCAAAGCCTCGCAGTTCGATTCTCTCGCCATCTTTCAGCGCATTTTTCATGGTGCTGAAAATTGTCTCCACGGCGATTTCCGCCCGGCCCTTAGAGATGTCGGCGACTTTGGCTACTTCATTGATGATATCGATTTTGATCATTCGGCCTTTCTCCTTTGCTCCTCCACCGCACCGAAGCGTGCCCAAACCGCCCGTTCCTCGTTGTGGGGTTACGGGGAAGCGGATCGAGTCTGCCCAGGTTTGTTCTGGTCCGATTAACCTGCATTATATCTATCTGTTAGTTGGAAGGCAAGACGAGAAGAAAAAAGATTGCCGCCTCCTCCCGGCGGCATTCCCCGTGTTCCACGGGCTGTGTTATCATTATCGTCCCTTCCCGGGCGCCCCGTGGGCGATTTCGGGTGATCGAAAACATACAGCCCCGGGGCCCGGATTGCAGGTCCATCCGCTGCGCGGTCGGTCCCGCCGAGTTCCAGGCGAGAATAGAAGAGCATCAACGCGTGAGCAAGAAGAACGTCGATTTCATTTACCTCCACCCCCACCACGGCGACAATATCAAGGCTTGGAAAATGTACCCGCTTATCCCGGTGGGTGCGGTGGCAATTGTCAACCACCTGCTGGACAGCGGATTGACCGGCCGGGGCCTCAATGTGCCCCTGGAACTGCGTAAGGACGAGGAATTCGATCCCCGTTCCTGGATCGAGGCGCACCAGTTCTCCATCGCGCTGATCGACATCAACTGGTATCTGCACCTGGCGGGCGGACTGGACCTCGCCGCCCTGGTCAAGGAGATCCGGCCCGGAGCCACCGTCCTGGTGGGCGGCCTCACCGCCACCCGGTTTGCCGAGGAGATCCTCACCCGGTTTCCGGCGGTGGACGCGGTGTGCCGGGGAGACGGGGAGGTGCCGGCGCAGATGCTGGCCGAAAAATGCGCCGGCAGGGCCGAGCACCGCATGGAGGAGATCCCCAATATCTCCTGGCGCGGCGATGACGGGATCCGGAACAACCCGCAGTCCTACGTGGACCGGGAGATGGACCGTTGGAATTACTGCGACCTGGGGTTCCTGGAGAGCGAGCAGGACTACTATTACAATTCGATCCTCAAGTGGGCCGACCTGGCCACCCATTGGCTGGCCCTGGGGCGGGGGTGCCGTTTCGCCTGCTACCATTGCGATGGTTCGAGCCAGGCCCAGAAAAAACTGTTCGGCCGCGCCGGGTTGATGGTCCGCGATCCGGAACTGGTGGCCCGGGACATCGTGACCCTTGCCGGCCGGGGGATCGAGAATGTCAGCTTTACCCACGACCTGGTCCACATCGGCGAGGAATACTGGCGGGCGCTCTTCGCCGCCGTGCGCTCCTCCGGGGTGAAGATCGGCGCCATGCAGCCGTTCTGGCAATCGTTGCCCAGCGAGGATTTTGCCCGGGAATTTTCCGAGACCTTTGTGATGAAGAACTCCTATGTCAACGTCTCCATCGAGACCGCGGTGGAGGAGATGCGTCGGCACATTCACAACTGCACCTTCTACACCAACGAGGAGTTCTTCGAGGGGCTGCGGGTTCTCAAGCAGCACGGTGTCCCGATCATGGTCTACTTCCGGCTCAACGCACCGTGGGAGTCGGCACGCACCATGGAAGTGAACATCAAGTGCGCGGCGGAGGTGTTCCGCCTCTTCCCCGATGACGTGCCGCCGATCTTCGTCAGCGATGTGCCCCTGGATCCCAGTTCGCCGTATTCCCATGCCGCCGAAGGATCCCCGCGTTTCTCCTTCCGATTCCCCGAACTGGATTTCGATGATTACCACCGGTTCTCCCGGGGGATGATCCCGGTGGAAAAGGTCTTCGCCATTCCCGGGGGGGAGGCGATCGAGATGAGGGACTACCGCGAGTTCGAGCACCTGGGCAAACTCGATGTGCTCTTCGTCAAGAAACTGGTGCCGCGGATGTGGGAACGCTGGGAAGAATTGATGCTCAGCGACGGCAAGAGCTGGGACGCCATCCGCGGCGGGGTGGTGGTATGAAAACCTATCTTGTATTTCCACCGCACTGGACGGCCACCGAACCCTATCTCAGCTGTCCGGCCCTCACCGCCTTCCTGCGGGCGCACGGTCAGGAGGTCCGCCAGCAGGATGCCAACATCGAGTATTTCCGTCACGTCCTCTCCGAACCCTACCTGCGCCGGGCCCGCGACGAAGTGCAGCGGCGGTTTCAGGCTCTCGAGGCAAAGGACGAATTGACCCTGGAAGAGCAGGACCGCTACCAGGTCTACACCCAGGCTCTGCTTCCGGCGGACACCGTGGTGGAGAACGTGGACCAGAGCCTGGTGGACTACGCGGATCCGGAGAAGTTTTTCGATCTCAACCAATACTACCGGGCCGGCCGGATCCACTTTGCCGGGCTGAAACTCGTCTCGGCGCTCTACCATCCCAGTAACCTCACCTTTTCCGAAGCCACCAACCGTTTCCGCTTTGCCAGCACCCGCGAGATATTCCAGGCGGTGGAAGACCGCGGGGAAAACATGTTCCTCGAGTTTTTCGAGGAGCAGGTGGTGCCGAAGATCGAAGAATATGGCCCGGGCATTGTTGGCCTCTCCATCAGCTCGCCGCACCAGATCATCCCGGCCATCACCCTGGCCTCCCTGATCAAAAAACGTATGCCGCAGGTCCACATCGTCGCGGGGGGCGGGTATTACACCAGGATGCTCATCGACCCGGCCCGTCTGGCCCCGCTGTTCGACGTGCTGGACAGCATCGTGGTCTACGAGGGTGAGACCGCCCTCCTTCGTCTGGCCGAGGAACTGGACGGCCAGGGCCGGCTGGAGCAGGTGCCGAACCTGGTCTGGCGTGACGGCGGAGAGGTGCGGGTCAACAAACCGTTTCACCACGAAGTGGTTGACAGCCTGCCCACCCCCACCTTCGAGGGCTTTCCCCTCGACTCCTATCTGAACCAGCAGCTGGTGATCCCCTATCTCACCTCCCGGGGGTGCTACTGGGGGAAGTGTGCCTTCTGTACCAGCTTCGAAACCTACAAGGGCGGCTATCGCCAGCGGAGCATCGACCTGGTGCTGGACGATCTGAAAAAGCTCTCCGAGGAGTGCGGGTCGAACACCTTTTTCTTTGTCGACCAGGCGACGTCTCCGGCCTCCCTGCGGCGGATCTCCCAGGGCCTGATCGATTCCGGCGCCGACTACCACTGGCAGACCGAGGCCCGCTTCGAGCGCAAGCTGGACCTGCCGTTGCTGGAGCTGATGCACCGCTCGGGTTGCCGCAAGGTGCTCTTCGGTCTCGAGTCCGGCCACCAACGGGTTCTTGACCTGATGGAAAAGGGAAACCAGCTGGAGGACACGCGGCGCATCCTCGAGGATTGCCAGAAGGCGCATGTCGGGATCCACGTCTTTCTCATCTGCGGGTTTCCCACCGAGACCGAAGAGGAGGCCGACGCCAGTGTGGACTTCATCCTCGGGGTGGACGGCCTGACGTCGTCCCCGGGGTTTACCTGCCACGTTCACAACTTTGGTCTGGAAACCGATTCAAAGGTGGGAATGAACCCCGAACGGTACGGGGTGAAGCTGCAACCCATGGAGGAGGGGCTCGACCAGTTCCTGCACTACATCGGCTACGAGGTGGAGCGGGGGATGGCCCCCGAGTCTCTCGAACACAAGGTCGCCGAGATGCGGGGCAGGATTCTCCAGGCGGTGACCTTCAGGGACTACCCGGTCCACGGGCCGCACAACCTGCTTTTCCTGGTGCACTATGGCTGGTCGTTCCCCGAGCACCAGGATAACGTGGCCCAGTTCAAGGACCTGTCGTTCCAGCAACTGCTCGGGATGGTACCAGTGCTTGCCGATGAGGTGACGGTGAAGGAGTTCAAGTTCTTTGTCCCCGAAGAGGAGGGCGTCCCTGCCCCGCGGGCCGAGGTGGATGCCGCCGGGGATGTGCCGGAACGAAAGATGATCCAGATGGGAGGTCACTTCTACTGTTACATCGGCCGCACCGAGCGGAGCTGGCTGATCAGCCCCCGGGGCAAGGCTCTGCTCGACCTTTGTGACGGCCAGCGTAGCGTGGATCAGATCTGCACTCTGTTCGAGCAGCAGCATCCCTCGAAAACTGCTTACATCCAGGCATCCGGGGACATGCGTGTCTTCCTCCAGCGTGGCGCCCTCACCGCTGCGTCGTAAGCGAATTCCATTCTTCAGCCATCATCCGTGGACATCCCAACCCGCCGTGCGTATGTACAAAAAAAGACCTCTTCACTGGGGGAGGAAGAGGCCATCTCTTAGCTAGCCAGATTTTTAGCGATTGAAAAGAGGCGCTACAGCTTCAACGTGAACAGCTTTCAACAGGAACAGGATCTCGAGTATTCGCACCTCTTGAGGGTATGTATGGAATTTCAAACCGCTCTTCGGGGATTGCGAAGTCTTGGCGAAATTCCAACTACCCGAAACATACTCAGGCCAATTTTAGGAGGCGAGAGTAACCAAGTTGCCGCACATTGCCGTATATGCGTAAGAGGCACTGGTTTGACCAGGGCCAAAGCCGATGCCGGCCTGTGCGGGGCTGCCCGATCAATCAATCGATCAGGATGACATCTGAACCCAGTTGCCGCACAGCCCGGCATAGTTGTAGCTGCCGCTGGTGCCGCCGGGGCCGAAGCCCACACCCGCGGAACCGCTGGCCGACTCGGTCCGGCCCGGTCCGAAGTGCCCGGTGAAGGTATCATAGGCGCTGGCAAAGTGGCGTGAACCGGGATCGCCGGCGTCGGTCTTGCCACAGGCCAGTGCTGATGTCTCGAAAGTTTGTTCCGTCTGGATTACCGGCTTGTCGTAAGGAAGTCTCATAATTACCTCCAAGGAACCGACCAGCCAGATGGAGGTCGGCCGGTTCGCGTCGGAACAATCAGGAACTGTAGGTAACCCAGTTACCGCACATGCCGCTGTAGACGTAGCTGCCGCTGGTGC
>CBESOE010000025.1:0-42201 GCA_965531145.1 uncultured bacterium
GGTGGCCGTGGTGCCGGCCACCTGGATCAGCGGCCCGCTCTTCACCGCACGGGAATAGCCCACGATTTCTTCCCACGGCGCTCCGGAAGCAAAGCGTTCCTTGCTCATGGTTGAATACTCCAGGGTCGACTGCTGTAAGGCTTGATTTCCAATTCAGTATGACATTAAATATATAATTCTGGACAGATTTTTCCCATCATGGTCTGCCGATTTCCGGATGCCGCAACCGATGAAGATGCTTGCCACCGCCGCACCGCGAGTGTTCAGTGCCGTTCTGGCCCTGGCCCTGCTGGTTACGGCCGGGGCCTGCTCCACCGGAAAAGAGGCGCGGCCCAACCTGCTGATCATCGTCTCCGATGCCCTGCGGGCCGACGTTCTCGGTTGTTACGGCGGGGCGGCCCGAACCCCGAACATCGACCGGCTGGCCGGCGACGGGACCCTCTTCGTGCGCTGCTACAGCACCACCCCCTGGACCTGGCCCGCGGCGGTGAGCATGTTCACCGGCAATTACCCCGCAGCCTACCATCCCACGGTGGAGCGGCTCTTTCCTGAGACCCGGCCGGAGGCCGAGTCGGTGACCGTCTGGTATGTTCCCGAGGAAGAGCAACTGGTGGGGGAGGTCATGGGAGCGGCCGGATATGATGTGCGGATGGCCCTGCAGAACCCGCTGCCCCGGCGGTCGAACAGCCTTCAGGGCTTTCTCGATTTGGACCCGGCGGTTGTCACCGCCCCGCGCCGAGTGGCGGTGGAGCAGGTGACCGGGCCGGATCCTCGTCAGACCGGGCCGTACCTGGCCCTGCTCGACTATCTACTGCGGGTGCCCGACGATCAGCCTTTCTGTCTCCTCGGTTGGGTGCTCGATCCCCATGGCGAATACGACCCGCCGCTGCAGTTCAAGCCAAAAGCCAACATCCACGACCAGCCGCTTCCCCGGGAACACCGCTACTACGCCGACCTCAACTCGAGGCAGTTGAAGGACGCCACGGATGAGCTGAACGAACGTGAGCGGGCCTACATCCGGGCACTCTACCTCGCCGAGGTGGAGTATGTGGACCAGCGGGTGGGCCGCATACTCGACGTGCTGGAACACCGCCGTCTGCTGGAGAACACGATAGTCGTCTTCACCTCGGATCATGGCGAGGCGTTCTGGGAGCACGGCTTCCCCTCCCACGGCAACACCTACTTTGAGGAGATGGTCCACGTCCCGTTGGTATTCAGCGGCCCGGGGATCCCTCACGGGCATCGGCTGGAGGCCCCGGTGTCGCACCTAGATCTGGCACCCACCCTGGCCGAGCTGCTGGAGGTCACCCTGCCGCAGGGCTTGCAGGGGAGCAGTTACGCCGGCCTTCTCTCCGGGGAGCCGGCCTTTCCGGACCCGGTCTACTTCACCGGGGCTCACCAGCAGGTTCAGGCAGACGCGATTATCGACCCGCCCTACAAGCTGATCACCGGCCTGGACGGGAGCGGGGCACTCTACAACCTGGCGTCAGACCCGGACGAGCAGCAGGACCTCGCCGCCGATCTCCCCGGTGTGGCGGCCGGGCTGCAGGCCGGGTTGATGCGGATCAGGGAGGAGACCCGGCGGCTGCGGGAGGGCCGGCCGGAGCCGGCTGCTGCGGGCGATTCCACGCCGGACACGGAACTCCTGGAGCAGATGAAAGCCCTGGGCTACGTGGACTAGCGTGCAGGGTGCCTCGCCCTTGATTCCCCGCCGGTCGATCCACTACTCTTGTCAGATGTAGCACGGCCGCTGGCCGCGGCCCGCAGACCTCCACCGCCCCGGAAAGGAACCGATGATGACCGAACCGTATCCCGTCGACCAGCCGCTCAGTGGAATCCGTGTGCTCGACCTGTCGAGGATCCTCGCCGGCCCCACCTGCACCATGATGCTGGGGGACCTGGGCGCTGAGGTGATCAAGGTGGAACGGCCCGGCATGGGTGACGACACCCGCACCTGGGGCCCGCCCTTTGCCGGCGGGGAGGCGGCCTACTACCTCTGCTGCAACCGCAACAAGAAGTCGATCACCATCGACCTGAAAAATCCAAAAGGCATCGAGCTGATCAAGGAACTGGCAAAGATATCGGACGTGGTGGTGGAGAACTTCACCCCCGGGCTGCCGAAAAAACTCGGCGTCGACTACGAGACGCTGAAGGCGATCAACCCGCGGCTGGTCTACCTCTCCATCACCGCCTACGGCCAGGACGGTCCCTATGTCGACCGGCCGGGCTACGACATGGTGCTCTCGGCGGTGGGCGGGCTGATGTGGATCACCGGCGAGGCCGACGGCCCGCCCTGCAAGGTGGGGGTGGCCATCACCGACGTGCACACCGGAACCCATGCTGCCGCGGCGATCATGGCTGCGCTCTACTACCGCGAGCGTTCGGGCAAGGGTCAGTATATCGACTGCAGCCTGCTGGACATCCAGGCCTCGGCGCTGGCCAACATCGCCAGCAACTGGCTGGTGGCCGGCAAGGAGGCCGTGCGCTGGGGCACGGCCCACGAATCCATCGTGCCCTACCAGGTCTTCGACACCGCCGACCACCCCATTGCCATCGCCGCGGCCAACCAGAAGCTCTGGGAACGTCTGGCCTGGGCGCTGGAGCGTGAGGCGTGGCTGGATGATCCGCGGTTCGAGACCAACCCCAAACGTGTTGAACACCGGGACGTGCTGCTGCCGATGCTGGAGGAGCGGCTGAAGGAAAAGACCTGCGACCAGTGGATGAAACTGCTGGTGATCGCGGCCGTGCCCTGCGGACCGGTGAACAACATGGAGCGGCTCTGGAGCGACCCGCAGATGCTGCACCGCAACATGGTGGCCGAGGTGCAACATCCCACAATCGGTACGCTCAAGCTCACCGGCGTGCCGGTGAAATACTCCGAGACACCGGCGGCGATCAAGATGGCCCCGCCGCTGGTGGGCCAGCACACCGACGAGATCCTCACCGAGGTGCTGGGCCGCTCGCCGGAGGAGATTGCTGCGTTGCGGGAGGACGAGGCGATCTAGTCACGATGAATCGACACGCTCACTCGGAAAAAAAGAGCCACAGGGGCTGCAAGACCGTGGCCACCGTGGGCTGTTTCACGGTCATGTCGGTTACGATCCTGATCGTTGTACTGGTTTCCCTCAACTTTGATCGGATCAAGTCCTCGAGTATTTTCCGGGGAGTGGAGTCGCTCCGGAATCTCCAGTCCGAGATGATGGAACAGTTCCCCTGCGACAGCGTTCAGGTGCTGATGTCCAAGCGGTCCACAGAACAGGAGGGCCGAACCCTGAGGGTTCAGTTGCTCAACCCGGTCTTTCTCAGCGAACCGGAAGTGGACCAGGAGGCCAAGGCCAGGGAAGCGGCCCTTTTCGCTCTGCAATCGGTCGAAATGGCGGATGACGTGGGAGTCGTCAAAATCAGTGTCCACACCGGTTCGTCAGGGATGATCAAGGTCACCACCGCCAGGACGTTCACGTTCACCAGGGCGGAGTTGCTCGGCAGCGAGGAAACTCCTGAAGTCCAGGCCGGGGAACCCGCTGAATTACCGGTGTAATAGTTTACTCTGCCCCGAGCACCCGATCGGGGTGGGTGAAGATGGTGGCCCGGGTCTCCCGTACAAAGGCGCAGAGGGTGATGCCGCAGCGCTCGGCGGTCTCGATGGCCATGGATGTGGGGGCGGAGATGGCCGAGATCAGTTCGATGCCGGCCCGGGCGCACTTACCCACCATTTCCAGACTGACCCGGCAGGAGAGGGCGGCGGCGCAGCCGGAGGGGGTGTCGCCTTCCAGCAACCGTTTGCCGATGACCTTGTCCAGGGCGTTGTGCCGCCCGGTATCTTCGGCGGCGGTGAGAATCGTGCCTTCATTGTCGAACAGCGCTGCTGCGTGGGTGCAACCGCAGGCCTTGAAGAGCGGCTGGGACTTCTGCAGTGCCCGGCCCGTGGTGCGCAGCACCTGGTGGCTGATGCTCAGGGTGTGATCCACCCGGGGCAGGGCATCCAGGCGCCGATTCAGATCCTCGTCACCGCAGGCGCCGCAGGACGAGGTGATCACCAGGTTGCGCCCCTGGTCGCCGATCCGCTCGATACCCTTCCTCAGTTTCACCCGCACCACGTGGGGATCGTCATCGCAGACCTTGAGTGTCTCCACGTCGGCCATCCCCTCGATGATCCCCTCTGAGAAGAGGAACCCCGCGGCCAGGGCCCGCCGGTCGATTGGCGTGCAGAGCATGGTGAAGCGGTCCACCCGTTCCACGTCCACGGCCAGCGGCACCTCGCGCACCACCCGCACCTCTTCCGCCACCGGATTGGGATCGGCCCCTTCGGTGGTGATGCGCGATGCGTGAACGTCACTAAGGGGTGACGGTGTGTTGTTTCGGACGTCGTTCATGAGGATAGGATAGGTAACTGTCCCCGGTTAGTGCAAGTGGTTGATTCTTTAACGATTGCCAAGGCAGGTAGCTGTCCCCATTATTTCCCGGTGCCGGCAGCGTTCGGTCCCAGCAAAGATTTCAACTGTTCCGCCTGCTCGCGGTTCAGCCGGGCTTCCGACCGGTCCACCATGCCCGAGGTGCCATACTGCTCCTTCCACTGGGTCAGCCGGTCGTTGTACGGGCGAACCGCTTCCGGGTAGTAATAGACCAGGTTGTCCAGTTCGCCGGGGTCCTGGTAGAGGTCATAGAGCTCCCGCCGGCCCGCCGCCGGATAGGTGATCAGCTTGCGCCAGCGGGTGCGCACCGCGTAGCAGTCACGGCCGTACTGCACCACCAATGCTGAATTGGCGGTGGAACGGCTGGTACCGAAGAGGTCCCGGCCCTTCATCAGTTCGGGTATGGGAATACCGGCCTGCATCAGCAGGGTGACGGGGATGTCGGCGCTGCCGATCAACCCGGTGATCACGTTTCCCCTGGGGATGTTGCGGCCCCAGAGCACCAGCGGAACGTGGATCAACTCTTCGAAGAGCTTGTCCCGGGTCAGCAGTGCACCATGCTCCCCAAAGGTCTCTCCGTGGGGTGCGGTGACCACCACGATGCAGGAGTCGAGGATTCCCATGCGCTGCAGGTCGGCAAACAGTGTGCGCAGGGCCAGGTCGGTGCGGTGGATCCCGGCGTCGTAGCGGTCCTTGACTAACTGGAGGTCTGCCGGCGCCAGCTTGCCGCCGCTGGCCAGCAGGTTGGCCGTGGTCGGATCGAAGCTGCTCTCCGGTGAGCCAAACATCCCCTCGTATTCGTTGTCGGCGGGCCAGGGCGGGTGGACCTCGTAGGTCTGCAGCCAGGCGAACACCGGACGGCCGCGCTTGACGCCGCTCTCGATCATCCGGGACAGTTTCCGGACGCCGGCCAGGGCGCCGCCCCCCTGATCATCGAAGTCGTCAAAGGCCCCGGAGAAACCGAAGGCCCGCGAGGCATTGCCTCCGTCGGTCACCGCCACCGCACGGTAGCCATACTGCTTCAGCGTGCCGGGGAGCAGCAGCAGGCCGTAGGGGACCTCGGTGCGTGTTTTCAGCTCCTCCCGCGGGTCGAGGGCCACGCGGTGGGTTTCCTGGTAGAGGCCGCTGAGCAGGGTGGCGTGGGAGGCGGTTGTGCCGCCGGTGTTGGTGTAGGCCTTGGTCCAGACCGTGCCCTCGCGGGCCAGCTGGTCGATGAATGACGAGGTGGGCCGGTGGTAGCCGTAGGCGCCGAGGTGGTCCGGCCTGAGACCGTCAACGGTGATCAACAGCAGATGGGGCCGCCCCGACGCATCGGGCGGCGGGCCGCCGCAGCCGGCAAACGTCGCGATGGCAAGGAGGATGGTCAGGATTCGGATCCGCACGCGTGAATCTCCCGGGACACGACCCCGTTGTGACGCTTACAGAAAAAGGGGACAGGCCCGAAAGCCTGTCCCCTTCAGCATACCCTAAAATACGAACCCTTGCCTTACTGCGGCGGCAGGGTGCCGATCCCGGCCTTGGGGTCCTTGGGCCGGGCGATGCGGCGGAACTCGAACCCGCCGATATTCAGTGTGGGCATAGTGCCGCAGACCAGCACACCCTGGCGCAGCAGCAACCCGCCGATCAGGCCGAACACCGCGGCATTGGTGGACAGGCACTTGATTGCTGAGGCGCCGGCATCGGCCATCCCGTAGAGCAGCACCAGCGACAGCACCAGCGGCAGGGCCAGGCCCAGCACGAAGTAGCCCACCACGAAGGAGGTCTTCTTCAGGATCCGTTCCGCCGACTCGCGGGAATCGGGGGTTCTGAAGGCCGCGTGGAGGAAGAAGAAGATCGCCAGCACCTCCACTACCACCAGGATCGCCGCTTCCTTGGCCATCACGCCGGAGAGGCCTGCCGCCAGACCTTCCGCGCCGCCAAAGAAGAAAATCATCCCCAGGATGACGGTGAAGTGACCGGTGACCATCGCCGAGATGACAAAGACCACTGGGACCACCCCGGTGCGCCAGAAGGGGATACCCTTGGAGGCGCTGAGCAGGATGCCGGTGTAGGCCATGGTGCCGATGGCGAAGATAATTCCCAGCACGCCCACCAGGTTCTTGGTGGCGTCGGGCGTCTGCATGAAGTGGTGCATGACCAGGTGGATAAACGAAAAGACCATGAACAGGGCGATGATCCAGGTGCCCCGGGCAATCCAGGAGGAGCCCGGTTTCATGCCGGCCAACACGGCCTTGGACGGGGTGCCCAGGTCGGCGATGAGGAACAGGGTGCCGATGAGCAGTGCCGGGAATCCGATCCAGAGGCCCACCGAGACCGACTCGGGGCTTTTGCCGAGGATGCTGTTAATTGCGGCGATGACGTATGCGCCGCTGCCCACCCCTCCGAGAAACAGGTAGATCGCGATCAGCCAGCCCCACTCGTGCTGAAGCTGACCATTGACTTTCGGATCCATGATGCCTCCCTCACTTATCGATGTATAAACCGTAAATAATTTGAATCCATGTCAGAAATCGCGGGGAGGGTGCGAAACCCTCCCCGCGGCGATCACCTTGGGGCCAGGTAGTAAACCTTCGGCTTGTTGCCCAGTTCCGGGTTGAGCACCTCGCCGCGGTGCTTGCGGATCAGCGTCGAAACCTCGCTATCCGGGTCGTCCAGGTCGCCGAAGGTCCGCGCGTTGGCCGAGCAGGCCTCCACACAGGCCGGCAGTTTGCCTTCTTCCAGCAGGTCGCGGCAGAAATCACACTTGGTGGCCACGCCCACGCCGAATTTCTCTTCCCAGTATTTCTTGGCCCACTCCTCATACTCGGAGAGGGGAAGCCCGTCGGGGAAGTAGCTTTCCCACTTCTCCACCGAGTAGCGTGCCCCGTAGGGACAGCCCATCATGCAGTACTTGCAGCCCATGCACTTGTCCTTCTCCACGATCACGATGCCGTTGTCCAGCTGGACCGTGGCCCCGGTGGGGCAGACTTCCATGCACGAGGGTTCGTCGCACTGCATACAGAGCACCGGCAGGGCCTGCCGCACCGTGTTGGGGAACTTGCCCTGCTCGCTTTTCAGCAAGCGGGCCCAGAAGATCTTGGGCGGTGTGTGGTTCTTCACCTTGCAGGCCATGACGCAGGCGTAACAGCCGTAGCACCGTTTGAGGTCGATGACCATTCCGTATTGTGGCATGTCGTTCTCTCCTGATGCTTGCTGTTAGTCAGCCTTGTATACCTTGACCCGGCAGCAGATGTCCTGGTTGAAGGTCAACGGATCGGTGTGTCCCAGGTCCATCTCCACAAGGTCGTTGAAGAAGACCCCCTTGCCCTCGGCCACCGGCAGGTGTTTGCCCCAGTGGCCGGCCACCGCGGCGATGGCCAGGTGGTGCGGCTCGATCCCCTCGGAGAGGGAGACCCAGCCCTTGACCTTGTGACCTTCGGGATTTTCCAGCCAGATGTAGTCCCCGTCGGAGATCCCCTTCTCCGCCGCGGTGCCCTTGTGCATCTGCACCGCGTAGGTGTGGGGATCTTCCTGGGCGCACTCGTCGAGATAGGGGTTCTGCTGGGTCAGCGAGTTGCAGTGGATCACCGAACGCCAGTAGAAGGTGTGCATGTCGTATTCGGGGTCTTCCTCGGTGTGGGTCGGGCAGGGGTACCAGTCGGCCAGCGCCTTGAACCGCGACCAGTCGAAGTCGAAGAAGTCCTTGCCGCCGTAGTGGTCCCACAGCTTGGAGATTTTTTCGCCGGACTCGATGAAATATTCGAAGTAGACCGGAACCCGGGAGGGATTGAACCACTTCCAGTAGACGTCTTCCTTCCGCTTGGGCCAGGTGATCAGGCCCCGCTTCTTGAAGTACTCCAGGTCGAATTCGTCACCGAAGCGGTCGCGCACCAGCCGGTCGCAGACATCGGGCCAGGTGTGCACCACACTGCCGTCCTCCACCAGCTTGTTCTTCTCCTCCATCGCGCCGCCGTAGCGCATGGGCACCGTGTCGTTGAGACCCTTGAAATACTTGCCGTGGATGCCCAGGCGCTCGGAGATGTCGATCATCACCTGGTTGAAGTCCCGGCGTTCGTAGAGCGGCTCCACCACCGGTTGGCGAATGGTCCAGCCCCAGTCGTCCTCGCCCTGGGGGTGGGAGAAGGTGGAAGGGAAACTCACCGCCGGGGTGAACCGTTCGAGGTAGCAGGTGTCGGGCAGAATGATGTCGGCCACCGCCTCCTCGAACTCGGTGACATAGAGCTGGAAGGAGAAGATGAACTTGAACTTCTTGAGGAAGTTCTCGGTCACCGTCTCGGCGTTGCCCATGGTCATCACCGAGTTGGAGCCGAAGTTGATCATCACGTCCGGGCGGTAGGGGATCTCGAACCGCTCGAGCATCTCGAACCACTTCGGGCTGCAGATGGTAAAGGCGTTGTAGATCGAGGTGGGGAACATGTCGTGCAGATCGAGACGGGTGGGCGGTTTGGGCTCACGCAGCGGGTAGGGCACGTGATCATAAACCCAGGCCTTGGCCGTCAGCAGACCGTCGGGGCAGGGGTAGGGGATCTGGTACGGCTTGCCGGTGGTCTTTTCGCCGGTTTCGGGATGTTTGAAACCGTCCATCACCGTGCCGCCCAGCCCCAGGGCGCTGCCGTAGGTGTCGGCTGCGCCGACGATGTGGTTCACCATGTCGATGGAGAGGCAGGTCCAGCCGGAGTTGGTGTGCCCCTGGGCCCCGCGGAAGAAGTGGGTGGCCACCGGCCGCCGCGGAATTTTCTTCGGGCCCTCGTCGGTTTCGATGGTCACCGTGGAGCCGATCTCCGCCGCCTCGCCGAACTCTTTCGCGATGCGGCTGATGGTCTTGGCCGGCACGTAGGTGATCTTCTCCACGTATTCCGGGGTGTATTTCTTGACGTGTTCCTTGAGCAGCTCGAAGGACGGTGTGCACTCCACACCGTTGACGGTGTAGCGGCCTTCCAGAGCCACCTCGTGGGCCACGTCCTCGTACTGCACCCGGGTCACCGACGGGTCGTTGTGCGCCTTGGCTGCGTTGTCCACCAGGTCCCAGACCAGCGGCAGGTTGGTCTCCGGGTCGCGCATGTACTTGCCGTCGTCGGGCTTGATCAGGTACGGGGAGTTGGTCTTGTAACTCAAATACTCGACATCGTAGATCCCGTGCTCATTGATCAGCGAGTTGACCAGGCCGAGAGCCAATGCACCGTCGGTGCCCACCCGGATGGGAACCCACTCGTGGCCCTTGGAAGCCTGGGCGCTCTGGAAGGGATCGAAGACCACGTTCTTGAAACCGCGGTAGCGGGCGTCGGCCACCTGGGTGGCATTCTGCACCGCTGTGTGACCCGCGCCGTGGCCCTTGGAGCAGCCGAAGTTCAGCGCGTAGTTGCAGTGGGCGAAGTCGGGGATGATCGACCACGACACGTGCATGATGCCATTCATGAAGTGCGCGCCGTTGCCGCAGTGCAGCCCGCCGCCGGAGACCCAGTAGTTGGGGGTGCCGAAGCCACGCATGAATCCGATCACACCGAAACGGATCTCCGAGGCCTGGGTGGTGGTGGCCTGAAAAAAGCAGCCCCGCGGGTCGCGTTCCTGGCACTCTTTCAGCTTGGTGTTGATGGTGTCCAGCGCCTCTTCCCAGGAGATGCGCACGAACTTGGGATCCTCACCCAGCCCCTTCTTGGGGTTGGTCCGCTTCATCGGGTAGTTGACCCGGTACGGATCGTACAGCAGGTGCGGTGCGGCGAGGCCCTTGACACAGATCGAGCCTCGTCCCGTCGGCGCATCGGGGTTCCCTTCCACCTGGGTCACGATGCCGTCCTGCACGCGGGCCTTGATGCCGCACATGCAATAGCATTGACCACAGCAGGTGGGGACCCACTTATCCTGTTTCTGACTGGCCGCTGTTCCCATGTTTGACTCCTGCTCCCCTGGATTGTTGAAACACAACTGCGGAATAAGAATACGGAGGGACCGGTCCCGAGGGCGAGGTTAGCCCCTCAAACCATACTGAATGTCGAGGTCGCGGAGTCCGGGCAAGTCGGTCAAACTGGAGCATTCAACTGTCGTGCCGGGACACCGGATCGAAAGGCCGGCAGCATCGTCCTTTTTCGTGGCGAATAAGGTTCCGGATTACGTTCAAAAGTACGTCCACGACCGAACATCTGTTGAAAGATAAGGCTTTAGCAAGTAAATGTCAACGCAGGCACGGGGCAAGATCGACCGGTTCTGGGGGCCATTACCGGTGCAGTTCGCGGCGGCCTGCTATTAGCAAAAGCAAACTATCGGCGCTACCCCTAGTGAATGGAGAGGATAGGGGTTTCCCCATCGGAAACGGCGGGTTTCGACGGCCGGTACCCCCGTCATCACGCGGCCTGTTCGGACCGTAAAGTTTTGCCGGGGCTGTCCTGGTCTCAGGTCTCCCGAGGTTTTACGGAGGTCATGGAGCACCTGTCGCGGGGTGAATACTTCGATCCCGTCTCCCAGCGGTTCAGCCGGTTAATGGAGAAGCGGGTGAGTGTTCGGGGCGGGAAGGGCGCATGAATTTTTGACGTACCGTATGGACAATACTACTTTTCTTCGCGATCTCGAACCTGCCGGAGAACTCGGGCGTCCTCTTGGTGCCGGGGATGATTGATGGCGCTCTTGATCTCTATCAGAGAGTCGAGGTCAATCCAATTCGCCGGGGATCGGCCGTAGGTTGCTTCGATCCGGCTTTCCCAGGCCCTGGTGAACGGAAAACCCTCCATGTCCAGCAGGATGTCGATCCGGTTGGGGGCCACACCGATCTGCAGTATTTCTTTCGGCCGAGCGGCATCGATCAGCGCAGGGCTGCCGAATTCGCTTAGCGCAGTATTGGCACGGGCCACGTTCTCGGGGCAGGGATCTAACTTCTTTTGATTCGGATGAGCTCGCCCGTGTGGCCTTCTCCGCGTCCCTGACCGCACGTGATTCAAAGACCACCCAGGAAAAAATGACCGTCTCGCCATCGGAGGCATTTGTCATTTCGGTGAAGGAACGGGTCCCTTCCGTGTTCAGGTCCTCCCCGACACATTCCCAGTAATCCAACGCGCCGTGTACCTTCCAGATTCTGAATGCGGCCTCCGCTATTGCCTGGTATTCCGAAATGCGGTCTTTCGACACCGGCAGCACGAATCCATCTACATATCATTTCATGCGTTGCTGACTCCCCTGTGCTTGGTTGCCGGATACCCGCTAGTTGAAGAGTTCCTTGAGAAAGCTGTCGAGATCCTGCCATGACTTCTTGTCCGCCGACTCGCTGTATCCCAGCGGCAGTTCGAACTTCATGGCCATGGCGTCGGCATCGGGATTGGTAAAGCTGTGCCGGGCACCCTCGTAGGATTTGAAGCGCATGTCGACCCCGGCGTCGGCCATTTCCTTCTTGAATGCCTCGATCTGCTCAGGGGTGGTGAACTGGTCGTCGGCGCCGTTGCAGACCAGGATCTTCGCCTTGACCTTGCCCTTTTCCGCCGGCGCGAGCGCGCCCAGACTGCCGTGGAAACTGGCCACACCGTCGAGGTCCTTGCCCATCCGCGCCATGTGCAGCACCACCCCGCCGCCGAAGCAGTAACCGATGGCCGCTATCTTCCCGGGGTCGGTGGAGGGATGCGCCTTCAGCAGGTCGAGCGCGGCGTCAAAGCGGGCCGCGGCTGAATCCAGGTCGGACATCACCGCCATGGCGAACTTCTGCGCGTCACCCGGATGGCCGGCCTGCCGCCCGTCGCCATACATGTCGACGGCCAGTGCGGTGTATCCCATCCCTGCCAGTTGGCGGGCCCGCTTGCGGGCGTACTCGTTGTGGCCCCACCATTCATGAACCACCAGGATGCCGGGGCGCTTGCCCTCCACCGCATCGTCGAAGGCCAGGTAGCCCTTCATCTCCACACCGCCCGCGCTGTACGTAACATCATTGCCGGTAACCGCGGCGGCTGCCGAGATGGACAGGCAGCAGAAGAGTACCAGGCTGAAAAATACTGTCAGTTTCATCGTTTGATCCTCGTCAGAAAACAGGAACCGGTGACTGTCACCTGACTTTTGCATTTTTTCTCTTGATGGATAATAATAGTCTACTTTTCTGTCTCGAATCAAGAACTGATTCCCGGATCGCTCGTTCAGTAATACGGAATCACCTGTTAGGTCACTCATAAGGAAGGAATGATGCGGAAAATCATCACTGCCATCGCTATCTGCCTCTTGATGGCAACCTGCTCATTCAGCCAGGAGGCAGAACCGTCATTGGAGGAGATCCAGCAACAGATCCAGGAGCTGCAGGAACAGATGCGGGAGATGATGGAGCTGTATCAATTGAGGATCGAAGTGCTCGAGGAGCAGATCCGGCAGTTGAAACAGCTTAGTGAGGACGAGCAGGCGGAAGAGGAAACCGACACTCCTCCGGACGTACGTCAGGGAACAGTCCCGGCGACCCCGTCCGCTCCCCGATCGGTGTCGTTAATGAACCCGGCTATCTCTGTGATCCCGGACTTCACCTACTCGGTGGGCAATGACCCGGTGTGGGAGGAGGCGGATCCGTTCCAGCTCCGCGAGGTGGAGGTAGCTTTCAGTGCGTCCATCGATCCCATTGCCAGCGCCCAGGTGTACCTGGCCCTGGAGGACGGCGAACTGGACGCCGAGGAGGCCTTTGCAGTGTTCCCCTACGTGCCCGGCGGCTTCTCGGTAAAACTGGGCAAGTTCAAATCGAACTTTGGCAAGCAGAATACATTGCACACCCACTCCTGGTTTCAGGCCAACCAGCCCCTGGCCATGCGGACCATGCTGGGCGAGGAAGGCCTGGCCGACGTGGGGCTGAGCGTCAACCGCCTGATCCCCACTCCCTGGTTCAGCGACGTCACCGTGGAAGTGGCCGGCGGGGGAAACGAAGAGGTCTTCTCCGGCAGCCGCTCGGATCTCTCGTATCTCGGGGCCTGGCGCAGTTTCTGGGATCTCTCCGATAATGCCAATCTCGAGGCCCAGCTATCCCTGATCACCGGCCGCAATGCCTCAGGGCACAGCACCGGCCTGGGCAACGTGGCGGTGACCTACCGCTACAAGCCACTCTCCTCGGCCACCCGCGCCTCGTTCCTCTGGCGCACTGAGCTGCTGTTCGAGAACTACCAGGGGGCCGACGAACCGGAGGGAGGATTCGATAAGGGGTTCGAGGGGGTGATCGGTCTCCAGCGTTCCACCGGGGTCTTCTCCTATGTGGACTGGCAGTTCACCCGCGGCTGGTTCCTCGGGGCGCGGGCCGACTATGTCGAGCACCCGTGGGACCCGTCAAAGCACGATGCCGGCGGCGCCCTTACACTGACCTGGTTCCCCAGCGAGTTCCAGAAACTGCGGTTGCAGGCCGAGCGGATCGACTATGATGACTTCGGCCCGCGCAGCGCGCTGGTCCTCGAATATATCTTCGCCATCGGGGCGCACGGGGCGCACCCGTTCTAGGAGCCAAACATGAAACAACTGCTGTTAACCATTCTCATCACTGCCGGGCTCTGCCTTCCCGCCGCAGCCGCGGACCAGCTGAAGGTGGTGGCGGTCTACCCCGATTTCGGCTGGCTGGCCGAGCAGGTGGGGGGCGAGCACGTCACGGTCTCGGTGCTGGCCAAAGGCAGCCAGGACCCGCACTACGTCGACCCCAAGCCGTCCTTTCTCCGGCTGCTGCACAAGGCCGACCTGCTGCTGCTCAACGGCCTCGAGCTGGAGGCGGGCTTCCTCCCGCCCCTGCTGCGCCAGTCGGGCAACCGGAAGATCCAGCCCGGTACTTCGGGGTATGTGGACTGCTCGGCTTTCATCAAGCCCATCGGCGTACCTGCCGGCGGCGTGGACCGCTCCATGGGTGACGTCCACGCCCACGGCAACCCGCACTACCACCTCGACCCGGAAAAAATGACCGAAGTGGCCCGCGGCCTCGGCGCCAGCTTTGCCGCGGCCGACCCGGAGCACGCCGAGGTGTACCGGCACAACGCCGAGGAGACGGCCCACACCCTGGCCGAACTGGACGCCGAACTGCACCACGTGCTGGGCGTGGCCCGCACCAAGCCGGTGGTGACCTACCACGCCACCATGGACTACTTCTTCCTCCACTTCGGCTTCCACGTGCTTGGCTTTGTCGAACCCAAGCCGGGGATCAAGCCCTCGCCGGGGCACCTGCTGGCCCTGACGAAGACGATGCGGAACAAGGGCGTGCGGATCCTGATCTGCGAAGTCTACCAGGACCGCAAGATCGCGGCCAAGGTGGCCCGGGACACCGGCGCCACACTGGTGGTGATCCCCTCGTATACAGGAGGCACGCCCGAGGCCACCACCTACCCCGAGATGATGCGCATCATCGCCCGGTCCACCGCGGAGGGCACCGTTGAGTGACCGGCTGTTTCAGCTGGAGGACGCGGCCATCGGCTACCGCCGGCCGCTGGTCGAGTCGCTCTCCCTGGACATCTCCCGGGGCGAGTTCTGGGGGATCTTCGGACCCAACGGTGCGGGGAAGACCACCTTCATCAAGGTGCTGCTCGGCGCGCTGAAGCCGCTGGCCGGCAAGGTGCGGCGGGCTCCCGGGCTGCGGCTGGGCTACGTGCCGCAGCTCAACTCGGTGCGCGACTCCCTGCCGCTCACCGTGCACCAGGTCATCGAGCTGGGGGCGCTGGACCTCAAGAGCGCACCGGCCCCCACCGAGACCCTGGAGCGAGTCAACCTGGCCCACATGGAGAAGGAACGCTTCTCCGACCTCTCCGGCGGCCAGCGCCAGCGGGTGATGATCGCCCGCGCCCTGCACCGCAGACCGGATGTGCTGATCCTCGACGAACCGACCAACGGCGTGGACATCCCTACCCGGCACACGGTGACCGGACTGATGAAGCAACTGCACGACGAGGGGGTGACGCTGCTGCTGATCACCCACCTGCTGGCCGAGATCGGCCCCGAAGTGAGCCACTTCTTCTGGCTCGACGGGCGGCGCGATCTCTGTCTCGCCGGTCCGCGGGAGAACGTCCTGGAGAGCCCCAAACTGGAGGAGGCTTACGGCGCGGGCCTGCGCATCGTCAGCCTTGACGGCAAGCCGGTGCTCACCTGGGCCGACAACGGGCTGGGCAACGGGGAGGTGCAGTGATGGGCGGCGAATTCCTCGAGACCCTGGCTTTCATCAAGTGGCCGCTGCTGGTGGCCGTGCTGTCGTCGCTCCCCCTGAGCTATTACGGCGTCTACCTGGTGGAACGGCGGATGGTCTTTGTCAGCGTAACCCTGGCCCAGGCCGCGGTCTGCGGCGCGGCCGCCGCCTTCTTCTTCAGCTTCGAGCCGCGCATCGGCGCTCTGATCTTCGTGACCGTAGTGATCGCCCTGCTGGCCGGGTGGCACCGCGCGGGTCGTGGCTCGCTGCCCGAGGATACGGTGCTGGGCATTTTCTACGTGGTGCTGGGCGGAATGGCAGTGGTGATCCTCAGCAAGACGGCGATGGGCGGGCTGGACGAGACCACCCTGCTCTTCGGGTCGCTGCTCGGAGCGATGCCGTCCGACGCGGCCCTGCTGGGCGGGGTGGCGGCCCTCCTGGTGCTGGTCCACCTCTGGGGCTACAAGCGGTTTCTCGCCGTGACATTCGACCCCGAGACATCGGCGGTGCTGGGCATGCGGGTCAGCGTCATCGAACTGATCTTCTTCGCCGGACTGGGCCTGGTACTCTCGGTGTCAATCGCCCAGATCGGCGTGCTGCTCTCCTTTGCCTATCTCGTGCTGCCGGCGGCCGCGGCGCGCAGCTTCGGTTCGCGAACCCGGTCGGTGTTCCTGCTGGCCGTCCTCATCGCCGTGGCCGGCAGCGTTGTCGGCACCCTGGCCTCCATCCGCTGGGACCTGCCCACCGGCGCCGCCATCTGCCTGGCGCTGGCCCTGCCCCTGCCCGTGGCGGAAATCTGGCGGCACCGCAGGATGTGAAGGTCCGCCTGGTGTTCGAGGTGGACCCCCTGCGCTGCGACAGGTGCGGCGGGGCGATGAAGATCATCTCGTTCATCACGACGGCCCAGTCCGATGTCATCCGCCGCATCCTCGAGCACCTGGGGGTGAGCGTGGTGGTCCCCCGGGCCCACGGGCCGCCGGAATGGGCTGCGAAAAGCGAATGGCCGGTTCAGGGCGTGTTGCCCCGGGCCGAGGAGGACTGCTCGCAGGCGCCGCCAGATTGGGACGAGTGGGAGCCGGCGTGAGAGCTGCTGCCGGTAGCGGACCGCCAGGGGCGGGGTGTGTCCTGGCGTAGGGTCGGTCCTGCCCCGCACGAACGGGAGTTGGCGGGTACTCACCAACAGGTCACGTGCGGCACGTGCCGGATAGCTGATCAGCGGGAACCGGCCGGGAGAAAGTGGCGGAGAAGAGGGGAAATGTTGACGCTGGAAAAGGAAATCCCTATTCTTTTCCGCCGCGGTTCATTACCCGATCGGTTACAACTCGCGCGCCGTTGCCAACCGTGACGGCCACAACGTCGCAAAAGGAAATCCCTTTTCTTTTCTGTCAGCGGTGGTCTCAGATGGCGTCCAAGCCCTGCTCGATACCCCAGAGCAGGTCATCGTAGTCTTCCACACCCACCGAGAGACGGACCAGGCCATCGGTGATGCCGCCGGCCAGGCGCTCTTCGGGGCTCATGCAGGCGTGGGTCATGGAGGCCGGGTGCTGGATCAGGGTGTCGATGGAGCCGAGGCTCACCGCCAGGGTCGCGATTTTCACCCCCTCCATCATCCGCTTGCCGCCTTCGTACCCGCCCTCCACGTCAAAGGCCATCAGGCTGGAGAAACCGTCCATCTGCTTTTTCGCGATCTCATGTCCCGGGTGATCGGGGAGGCCGGGGTAGAAGACATGGTTGACCTTCGGATGATTGACGAGGAACTCGGCCATCTTCATCGCGTTCTCCTGGTGGCGGTCCATGCGCAGGGAGAGCGTCTTCAGGCCGCGCAGGATCAGGAACGCATCCTGCGGGCCGAGGATGGCACCGGTGGAGGTGCGGTATTTGTAGAGCTTCTGCAGCAGCTCTTCATCCTTCACCACCACGAAGCCGGCCACCACGTCGCCATGGCCGTTGAGAAACTTTGTGGCCGAGTGGATGACGATGTCCATGCCCATGGTCAGCGGCCGCTGGCAGTAGGGCGTGGCAAAGGTGTTGTCGATGATGGTCAGCAATCCGTGCTTTTTGGCAATGGCCACCACCGCCTCGATGTCGATGACTTTCAGCGTCGGGTTGGACGGGGTCTCGAAATAGAGCGCTTTTGTCTCGGGGCGGATGGCCGCTTCCAGCTGGTCGAGGTGGCTCATGTCCACGAAGGTCGACTCGATGCCGAAGCGCTTGAGGCTGGTGCCGATCAGCGGCACCGTGGGACCATAGAGCGTGGGGTCCGAGACCAGGTGGTCGCCCTTGTCGAAGAGGGCGAGGAAGGTGGAGTTGATGGCCGCCATGCCGGCGCCGTAGGCCAGGGCGCCCACGCCCTCCTCCAGCGAGGCCACCGTGGCCTCCACCCGTTGCACCGTGGGGTTGCCGATGCGTGAGTAGATGTTGCCCTTCTCCTCGCCGGAGAAGAAGCGGGCGCCCTCGTCGGCATTCTTGAAGTAGAAGGTGGCTGTCTGGACGATGGGCATGCAGTGGGCCTGCTCCGGTTTGTGGTGTCCATCGGCGTGAATCTGGCGTGTGGTGAATCCGAGTTTTTTCATCGTAGTATCTTCTCTGAAATGGTGTTAATGCAGAACGATATTTTGTGAATAACCTGTTTCCTCCGAACGTTTAACCCTTCCCGAGCATACTAGCAGAAATAATCTGTTCCTCCAAGTTGATCTCCGGATTTTGTCGTTTTATTTGGGTGAACCCCGTCCCAGCTGCCAGAGCAGGAAGGTCACGGTCAGCCCGGAGGCCACGGCGGCCACGGCCGCTCCCATTCCGCCATAGAGCGGGATCAGGACAAGGTTGGCCGCCAGGTTCACCAGCAGTCCCGCGGCCGTGCGCCAGGCCACCTGGCGTTCCCGACCCTGGCTGTAGAGGCGGATGGCAAGGAAGTGGGCGAACATCATCAGCGGCAGCACCCAGGCCCGCAGGGCCATGGGGCCCCAGGCCGGTGCGTAGTCATCACCCAGCACCAGGCGTATCAGCGGGCGGCCCAGGGTTAGTGCGGCCAGTGCGGCGGCAGTGCCGTAGATCACCGCGGCCAGGCGCAGGCGGCGGAAGGTGGCCGGGTCGCGGTCCGGGCGGCGGGAGAGGTAGGGGTAGAGCGCGGCCACCATGGCCCCGGGAAGGATGGAAAGCCAGGCGGTGAACCGCGACGCGATGCCGTAATAGCCGGCTTCTTCCGCGCCGCTGATCATCGATACCAGGACGATGTCCAGCCGGTCGTGCAGGGTGAAGACCACCGAGGTGAGGAAGAAGATGGCCGCGGCCGGGGCCAGTGAGCGGATCTCACCGATCAGCGGCTGGTGGGCGGCCAGGGGTGCCGTCTCTGCCACTGCCCGGCGGAAGGAATACCAGCCGAGCAGGGCCCGCAGACCGGCTGACGCCGCCAGGGCTGCGGCGGCGGCTGCCAGCGGCCAGGGCACGACGAAGATGCTGAGGGCGGCTGCCGCCTGGAGTGCGGCACCGGCCACATTGATCCGGGCCACCGGCCCCATCCGTTCCAGCCCCTTGAGCGAGGCGGAGAAGACGCTCCAGATCCCCTCCAGGGCCAGCACCAGCAGGCCCACACCAAAAGCGAGCCTGGTCTGGCGGTCATCATAGCCCTGGAGCAGCGGGAAGAAAACCAGGACCAGGGTGGCGGGCCAGAAGGTGAAGAGGATTTTGGCCAGGCCGGCGGCCGCGGCCAGCTGTTTGACCCGCCGGTGGTCCCGGGCGGCCTGGCGGGTCAGGGTCATGTCGCTGCCGAAGTCCACCAGGATGGCCAGGATGCCGGTGAGCGCGGTGAGGGTGGCGTAGATCCCGAGGAGCCTCGGGCCCAGACCCCGGGCGAGGATGACGGTCACCGCCACCCCGAAGGCCAGGGTCAGGGCGGAGTTCACCATCATGTAACCGGTGTTGCGGTAGACCCGCTGCGAAGCTTTGTGCTCGCGTCCCGCTGTTTCCGCTGGGGTCGGTTCGGCCATGGCGGGGCAAGGATATCACACAAAAAAAGCCGCAGCCCCGGCCCTTCAGCCTGGGAAGCTTCGGGCCATTCAGGGGCGCGGCGAGCAGCACGTGTAGAGGCAGATTCTGCTTCTACCTGATGAGTCACCGGTTCAGCAGGAAATCGCACACGATTTTTTCAGCGGGATGGCACCGGCGGGTGTCACCGCGGAAACCACTCTTCACAGGCCGCTGGGCCGGCAATGTGATTCCTGCCTGCAGGGAAGGGGATTCTTCGCGCTGGCAGGCGGATTGCAGTCCGGCAGGGTGGACAGGAGAGATTGTGTGTATCGGCTTTTCAGGGAGGATTGGCATGAGTTGTGTGAACAAGGTGATTCTGGTAGGCAACCTGGGCGCCGACCCCGCATTGCGGGTAACCAGCGCCGGGCGGAACCTGGCCACCTTCTCGGTGGCCACCAGCCGTAACTGGCAGGATGACAAGGGCGAGTGGCAGCAGCAGACCAACTGGCACCGGGTGGTGGTCTGGGGCGAACGGGCCCAGACGGTGAGCGACCGGATGGCCAAGGGCCACCGGGTCTATGTCGAGGGCCGGCTGCAGAGCCGCTCCTGGGAGGACGAACGGGGCCAGCGCCGCTACCTCACCGAGGTCCATGCCCGCCGGGTCTTTCAACTGAGCCCCCCGCTCTCGGGAGATCCGGGCGGCGACGAGGTGGCTGCCCCGGGCAACGGGGCACCGCCGGGCAACGGGGCACCGCCGGACAACGGGGCACCGCCGGGCAACGGGGCACCGCCGGGCAACGGGGCACCGCCGGACAACGGGAATCAACCGGATGGCGGTGGTGAAGCGATGAACGACATCCCCTTCTAGCAACCCCAGGTTTGCTCCAAAGTGGCTGTGAGCCTAGAATAGTTGTCTCGCATGACCGCGACCAACGGAGCAAACCATGGATGTGTGCATTTTATTCGACGTGGACGGCACCCTGATCGATGCCGGGCGGGCCGGTTCGAAAGCTATGGCCGCCGCATTCCTCGAACTCTACGGTATCGAGAATGCTTTTGAAGGTGTGGTGTTCAACGGGATGACCGACGCCTGGATCATCGATCAGGCGGCGGAGCTCCGGGGCCTCCCGCCCTTCAGCGAGAATGGCGGCGACCGTGAGCGTTTCTACTCCGTCTATCTCGAACAGTTGCACCGGCAGGTGCACGGCCCGGCTGAGAGCCGTGTCTATCCGGGCATCCATCAACTGCTCGACCTGCTGGTGCAGGCCGGTGCGGCCCTGGGGCTGGCCACCGGCAACATCGCTGCCGGAGCCAGGGAGAAACTCACGCCCCACGATCTCAACGATTACTTTCCGGTGGGTGGTTTCGGTGACGACCACCACGAGCGGGCCAGGCTGACCGGGCTGGCCGCCCACCGGGCCGAGGAGCACTACGGGAGCTCATTCGACCCTGGCCGGGTGGTGGTGATCGGCGATTCCATCCGCGACGTCATGGCGGCCCGGGAGAACGGTTTCCGCAGCGTGGTTGTCTGCACCGGCTGGACCGAACGGGAGCAGCTGCTCGAGATGGGCCCCGATCTCATCTTTGATGACTTTTCCGAAGCTGAGCCGGCGGCGGCCTCCATTCTGGCGTGCTGCGATGAGTAAAGGGACCCGTCTGGCAGCGCTGTTGATCGGCCTCGCGATGCTGGCGGCCCCGCTGGGAGCGGCGGAGGCCCCGACACGGAAGCGGCCCACGGTTCTGCTGGTCACCCTCGACACCCTGCGTTCCGACCGGGTGAGCTGCTACGGTCACGGCCGGCGCACCACACCGGTGATCGACCGGCTGGCCGGCGAGGGGCTGCTCTTCCGTGAGGCACTGGCCACCGTGCCGCTCACCACGCCGTCCCATGTTTCGATCTTCACCGGGCTGCACCCCCGGTCCCATGCCGTGCTGGGTAATTCCTGGCGGTTGGGTGATTCCTTCACCACCCTGGCCGAACGGTTCCGCGACGCGGGGTACAGCACCGCGGCGTTCGTCAGTGCCGTGGTCCTCGATCCCCGCTGCGGCCTCGATCGTGGATTCGGGCATTACAATGGCATACCGCGACCCGGTCCGAACGCTGGGCTCGGCACCCCGCGGCTCGAAGGCCCCCCGGGGGAGAACGGCGGTCCGGACCGCTCCTCCCGGATGGCCGGCCGGCAGCGCCGGGGGCAGGAGACGGTGGACGAAGCGCTGGCCTGGATGGCAGGGCAGCGCGACGGCAAGCCGCTGTTCGTCTGGGTCCACCTCTACGATCCCCACCAGCCCTATGATCCCCCCGAGCCCTACCGGGAACTGTTCGGTGCCGAACGGGGGGAGCGCAAACTCTCCACGGTGCTGCGGCCGGGATTTGATGAACCCGAGTTCGACCACCAGGACGAACGGGCCCGCGAGAGCCAGGAGCGGCATCGCGAGCGGTTCCCCAGGTCACTGCAGGGTCGCCGGTCCATGGTCATGGCCGGGTCACTCACCGGTGACGAACGGCAGCGGATCGACGAACTGTATGACGGCGAAGTGGCCTATACCGACTTCCAGGTGGGGCGTCTGCTGGCCTGGCTGAAAGGTCAGGGGCTGTACGAAGGCGCCGTGGTGGCGGTGATGGGCGATCACGGTGAAACCCTGGGCGAGCACCACGAATACTACGGCCACCACCACGTGCTCTACGACACGTCCCTGCTCATACCCATGGCCATCCGTCTGCCCGGTGCGGCCCGGGGCCGGGTCCGTCCGGGTGTGGCCACACCCTTCGACGTGACCCCCACCCTGCTCCAGGCGGCCGGGCTGCCGCTCATGGTGGGCCTGGACGGCCGCGACCTGCTGGCGGCGACGACGGGGCGGCCGCTCCACTGCGAGACCTATCTCGGTGTCCGTCCGCGGAACAGGCCCGAAGGATTCGAACGGCGGCCCGACGCCCTGAGCCGGGAGGGGAGGATGCACAGCCACGCGGTACGGGACGGACGCTGGAAGCTGATGCTGGCCGGCGACACGGATACGCCGCCGAAACTCTTCGACCTCGAAGCCGACCCGGGTGAGCAGGTGGATGTGTCCGGCTCCCACCAGGACCTGACCAAAGCGCTGCTCAAGCACTGGCAACGCTGGTGCGAAACCCACCCCCTGCCCCAGCGGGATCGGGGACGCCAGCGGGATCCCGCAGTGGATGCGGAGATGCGGGAGAAGCTGCGGGCACTGGGGTACGTGGAGTAAGAAAAAAGGGGGACTGGCAACCGTCTGCGGGTGCCTGTCCCCCTTTTTATGTCCTCAGTCCTGCTCCGGCCTAGGGCGCGATGCCTTCCACCGTGCAGGTCATCGTGTCGGTGTCCCCGGAGGCGGGGTAGGGCGGCTGGTTGAACGGGGCCGGGGTCACGTCTTCGCCCACCAGGGTGAAGCTGTTCACCCCCACCAGGGAGGGGATGGCCGGCATGTTCTGCGTCCAGGTGGTGAAGTAGCTGCTGCCGGCCTGGAGCACCGTGTTGCCGGCGCGCCAGTTGGGGTAGAACTGGCCGTTGGCCAGAGTCACGTCAAGGTGTGCGGCCATCCGGCGGCGGTCGCCGGAGTAGAGGTTCTCCAGCAGCACCGAGATCCGGGTGGTGAAGGGCACCGTGCCCGAGGACGGGTTACAGGCCATGTTCACGTTGAGTGTCGCGACGGCACCCGACCAGGGCTCACACTCGGCGCCGGTGACGGTCACGTCGTCGATATACCAGCCGTCGTAGCTCACCGACGAATCGCAGCCGATGCGGAAGCGGATGTGCGCCTCGGTGCCGGCATAGGTCGCCAGGTCGGCGGTAACCCGGGTCATGGTGCTGCCGCTGTCGCCTGACCAGCCTCCCCGCCCGCTGAGCGGGTTGCTGGTGGTGTAGATGGTGGTGTTGTACTGCCCCTCGGTGATCACCGGGCCGAGGTCCTGCCAGCTGGTCCCGCCATCGGTGCTGATCTCGATCACGCAGCCGTCGTAGCCACTCTCAAAGTAGTAGCGGTGCCAGAAGGTCAGTTCGGACAACGGGGTCAAGGTCACTGTCCGCGAGATGAGGAACTTGTCGACCACCGAACTGACATTGGCCGAGAACCAGACATTGGACGGGCTGTGGGCGTAGGAACTGGTGATGATCCCCCAGTCGTCCGCTCCCTGGTCGGCGGAGTGGGTCCACTCGCCCGGGCCGGCTTCGATGTCGTCCTCGAGGAAGACCGAGGTGCCGCCCACCTGGACGTAGAGCATATCGTTGGCGCTGCCCTGGTCGGTGGAGATCTCCACGTTGAAGGTCAGCATCTGGCCGCAGGCGGCCGTGAGGTCGATGGCGAAACGGGGGTTGGGGCTGAGGCTGGTTCCGGTGGTGCCGGAGATGATGTCGGGGAAGGCCGCCGTGTCATCGAGAACCACCACGAACGATGGGTCGTTGCTGGTGATGGTGGCGGTGACGCCGGTGGTGTTCACCGCACCGACATTTTCCAGGGTCAGCTCCACAAAGACCGTCTCGCCCATGTCGGCATTGCCGTCCCCGTTGCCGTTGGGGAAGTCGGTGATCGTGCTGGAGTAGAGGGTCATCTGGCCGGCTTCCACCACGAAGAAGAAGGTGGAATACCATGTGTCGGAACTGCTGGCGATCTCCACGTCACACTGGATGATCTCGCCGTGCGGGCACGAGGAGAGCACGTCGAAAACGATGGGATCGGGGTTCATCTTTGATTCATCGGGAGAGAAGCTGCCGTAGGTGGCATTGTCGTCGAGGAACGAGATGTGCCCGCTGGGGCTGCTCACCGTGGCCACCACGCCGTTGGCGATCTCCACGCCGTAGTTTTTCAACATCAGGTCCAACTCGATGGTCTCGCCCGGTGTGGCGATACCGTCGCCGTTGCCGTTCGAAGAACCGCTGTCGTCGTCATCGAGGGAGTGGCCCTCGTAGACCACATACGGACCACTGGGTGGGATCACCGGGATCTCTTCCTGGTAGGTCAGCATGTTGTGGGCCGTGACGGTGATGGTCAGCGAACCGGGGATCACCGGTGGCGCGCCAAAGGTCAGGGTCACCGCACCGGTGGCGTCGGTGTAGCCCACTTCGTAGACTTCGTCGTTCTGGGCACAGACCATGGCGCCCTCGATGCCGGTGGAGACCTGCAGCGTGCCGGTGCCGATGATCATCGCCCCGGGGTGGGCCACCGTGGGCGTGGCCATGATGTCGGTCCAGGGGTCGATGCAGGAGTCGCCCAGCCAGAGGTAGGTGCGGATGTTCGATTCGCCGATGGAACCGTGGTCGTTGTAGACGGTGACGTTGGCGAAGTTGGAGGCGTAACCGATGTTCCTGATCCCCAGGTCGAAGACCGCCTTGTAGAACTCCTTGTCATAGTCGTGGTTGGGGATGGTGTAGGAGGGGATGATCGCCCCCATGATCGCCACCGCGCCCGCGGTGGTCTTCATCATCGTTTCGGCGAAGCAGTCTCCGCTGTGGGCCGGGAAGTCCATGTTGTCGCAGCAGACGTCGAAGTGTACGAAGTAGCGGTCGACGTTGGTGAACTGGTTGACGTGGGAGGCGTTGAAATCGCCGGTGGAACCCCATTCCCACCAGGCCTCTGCGGAGCCGTGGCCGCGGTAGTTGAGGATGCCCGAGCTGTAGGTGTTGATGTAGTCGATCACGTCCTGGTTGGAGGCCCCGGCGCCGCCATAGGCGGTTTCGAAGATCGGTGTCTCCAGCGAGTAGGCGTAGGTGCGGATCTCCTCCTTGCAGAAGGTATACTTGTCCGGGTATTGCTCTGAGTGGGCCACCAGCAGGCTGTGCTTGGCCCAGTCCGAAACCTCGGGGGCGGTGAGGTAGTCCATGGTCTTGTTGATCTGGTGCTCCAGCTCGGCCGCTGTGTCGTAAAGGATACGGCCGATGGCCAGGTCGGCCAGGTAGTCGCCGGAGCCGTCCATCATGGTGTAGTACGAGTCGGAATAGGAGTCGATCCAGTAGTTCATCGGCACGTCAACGCCGCCCGAACCGCTGTAGTAGGCGTCCCCCACCATCAGCACGTATTCCAGGCCGCTGTCGTTGTAAAGCTGGGTGATGTAGGCCTTGATCTCCGCGTCGGTCTCGAAACCGGGTTCCAGGGTCCGCACCTCCACCGGGTAGCCCTGGGCGTGACGGAAGTCCACCAGCGGCTGGATGTAGGGGATGCAGGCCGGAGTGGTCACCACCAGGTATTTGGTGCCCGGGGTCACCGAGCCGCGGCCGGCGGCCGGGTAGCCCAGCCGGTCGTAATTGATCACCGCCGAGCGATAGAGGTTCTGGAACGGCGCGCTGATCGGGCTGCGCTGACGGGTGAAGGCGCGCAGCGGGTTGATCCCCGTATAGCTGATGGTGACCCGCATCCGGGTGGCCACGGTGATCTCGCCGCGGGCCGGGTTGCAGGTGATCGGCCGCATCTCCAGCCGGGTCAGACGGACGTCACGCCAGATCTGCGGGTCGCCGGCCAGCGCCGCGCTGGCGGGGTAGGTCTGGTCCTGGCCGTAGGCCGCCCGGTTGACGGTGAACGGCGGTGCCTCCTGGCCGTCGAGCAACGGCTGCTGGGCCGGCCAGACCAGGTACCCGGCCAGGGTGACTGAGTCGAGGATCTCGGTGGTTACGGTGAAGCCGGCCTGATCGGGGATGCCCACCAACTGGGCCACCACCGGCACCTGGGGCAGGCCCAACTGGCGCAGGGCCGCATCGCTGCCCAGGCGGAGGCGCTGGTAGACCGTACCGTCCACGGTCTCCTGCTCCGCGTCGAATCCGCTGACCGAAAGCTCGATCACGGTGGCCGCTGAGTCATGGGAGACCAGGCTCACCCGGGGGGCGGATGGTGCGGTGCCGTCAAGATCGACCCACTCCGCGCTGGCTGGGGCCAGGCCGAGAAGCAGGCAGAAAACGCACGTACTGATGATCAGACTTGCTCTACGCATGGTGTACTCCTGAAAATAATGATGAGATCAAGGCAAACTGCGCTCAAAGGCTGGATGGTGGTACCTGAATCGGAATAAAGCTATATTTATCAGGGGCGACCGGGGTAAACACCCGCAGGCCAGCCCGCAAATCGACCACATCAATCCACTAACTGTTCATTAATAATAAGAGATTTTCGTCTGAAATGCCAGCGGATTGTCAACCTGGTGGGTAGGAATTCCACTTTACGGGGTGGTGGCGGGCGGCAATTCGGCCAGTTGTGCCTCTGCCTCCCGGATCAGGCGCTCTGCCCGTTCATCCCTGACCGCCGTGCGGGCCAACTGCAGGGCGGCCAGGATCAGCCCTTCGCGGCCGGCCGATTCTGCGGCCGCTGCCGGTGGGGCGGGGGAGAGCGGTTCCGCTTCCACGTAGCCCAGGGCCACCAGGCGCTGACGCACCTCTTCGGAGACCTGCTGGACCTGCCCGGCGCCCGCCATCCCCTGGTGATGCTCGAGCCAGCCGGTGAGCTGGCTGGAGAGCCGCACACTGGCCCGGCTGGCTTCCAGCAGGTATTCCGCCGCATCAAGCTCGTCTCCCCGGGCAGCGGTCAGAGCCGCCTGCTCCAGGTCGCCGGGGCCCAGAGCCAGCAGGTTCTGTATTTCACCCGGGTCACGCTGCAGGTCGTAGAGTTCCTGCCGGGCGATGGGAAAGCTGCGGTCGGGCAGACAGAGGTAGGGCACCTTGCGCGGGTGAAACCCCGACGGGTTGAGCAGCAGTTTCCAGCGGGTGTCGCGCACCGAGTAGACACCGTCCATGGGCGGCACGGCCTCGGTCCCCTCCGGCAGGCTGTGGATGATCTCGGCAAAGGCGAGGGCGGTGACACCCTCCGTTGTCGTGTTTGAACCCGGAAGCAGGCTGCGGCCCGGGATGTCCGCTGGCAGCGGCACTCCCGCGGCCTCGAGAACGGTGGGGAGGAGGTCGGTGATTTCAGTCAGGCTGTCCACAGTGGTGGCCGCTGGAATACGTCCAGGCCAGCGCAAGACCAGCGGCACGTGCAGGACGCCCTGGTAGATCGACGCGCTGTGAAAGAAATAGTGGTTGTGGTCGTAGAGCTCGTCCCCGTGGTCCGAGGCAAGGATGACCAGCGTGTCGTCGTGGAGGCCCAGCCGGTCGATGGTTTCCAGCAGCCGGCCCACACAGCGGTCGGCCGCCCGGACTTCCCCGTCATAGCGTGAATGGATGTAGGCCAGGTCGGCCTCGGACAGGTCAATCCGCTGCAGGACGATGAGGTCGAGCAACTGGTCGAAGGTCAGGTGCCAGTCCTGATTCTGCAGCAAATCGAGGTAGTCCTTGCCCAGCCACGGCTTCCAGTAGCGGGCGTGGACGAACTGGTCGAACTGCTCTTCGGTCACCGGGATGCGGCCCTCGCGGATGCCCTTGTGCATGTCGGACAACGATACCAGGTCGTCCAGCCAGCCGTGGTATTCGTCCTCCGGCAGCAGCAGCCCGCGTTCCGCGGCCGGGGGATCGTAGGGCCGGTGGGGGTTCATCAGGTGCACCCAGGTAAAGGTGTGCCGGTCGCTGTTCTCGGTGATCCAGCTGACGGCCTTGTCGGTCATGCTGTCATCCCACTGGTCCTGGGGTGAAGTGCTGGAAACATCGGCGCGGGCCAGGTGATCGAGCCCGAAGGTTTCTTTCGATTTGATCGCATCGCCAAAGTTGGCCAGGAACGCCGCCGTGCGGTACCCGGACGCCCGCAGATATTCCGGCAGCAGTTCCAGGTGTTCCCCGGGGTGGTTCGAGTTGTCGCGGACGCCGTGTTCCAGGGGATAGCGGCCGGTGAGCAATGACGTGAGGGCAGGCCAGGTCTGCCCCCGGGGAACCTGGGTCCGGCTGAACAGAACACCGGCGGCGGCCAGGCTGTCCATGGCCGGGCTGGTGGGCCGCGGGTAGCCGTAGCAACCGAGGTGGTCGGCACGCAGTGCGTCCAGAGTGATCAGCAGGATGTGTCTGGGCGCCTGGTCACCGGGGACGGATGGGGCCGTCCCGGTATCACCCGGCCCACTGCGGCATGCCGTGCCGGCGATAGCCGGGAGCAGCAGGACGGTCAGGGCTGCGGACGCACAAAGGCGGGAGAGCTTGAACAGATTCCGGCGCTGAAGAAGAGCCATCCCCCACACACTCAATTTACGTGACAACCCTCCGGCGAGTCGTGAACCGTGCCTGGTGCGACCGCTTGCAGCTGCTTCGAACACCTCAGTATATACCGGCGTCACGGGGATTGGCGAGACGTGGCGATGCGGATCCCGTCCCGGCGCGTCCTGTCCGGGCGTGGCATACTCAGGATGTCGGCGTATTCAGGCCATGGGCCCGTTGCGATTCGGCTGATGCCGTGTGAGAGTTGATGATTGTAAAGAAACGCCAGATTTCCGGTTTCCCGATCCTCGTGCTGCTGGTTCTGACCCTCCAGGTCGCCTGCACCGGCAGCCCGAAAAAGGTGATCTACACCCCGGACGAGTTCCGTTCGGAGGTGAACCGCCTGGTGGGTGACGATCATCCCCCCCTGCGGATCCACTACGACGAGTTGTTCGATGCCGGCATCGAATCCTACACCCTGGAAGTGGACCTGCTGCGGCCGCCGTTCCAGATGGACGCTGGTTCCCGGGAGCGGCTCCTCCGCTGCGTCGGCTTTTCCGGGAGCGAGACGGTGCGGCTGATGCAGCTCCGCGACTGCGTGATCAACCGGCCGTCGCGGATCAGCTACAACGGCACCCTGACCCTCGACGCCACGGGCTGCCTGGAACTGCGGGAAGGCAACTGTTTTGCCCTGACCAACCTCTTTGTCGGCGCGGCCCGGGACGCCGGGCTCAATTCCTACTATGTGATGGTGGAGGACGTGATCACCAACCAGGCTGTCGGACAGCAGGTCTTTCACATCAACCACATCGTCAGCGGCGTGATCGTCAACAGCGGCCACCGCATGGTGGATTTCATCCCCGATCCCCGGGAATACCATGTGCGGACCACCCTCAGTGACATTGAAGCCGCCGGGTTGTACTACAACAATCTCGGGGCCAACCTGATGGTCTCCGGGGATCTTGACGGGGCGGAGTACCTGCTGAACGTGGCCGCGAAGCTCTATCCCGACTCCTACCAGGTGCAGAACAACCTCGGCCTGCTGCACCGCCGCCGCGGGGAGGTGAAAGAGGCCCAGCTGGCTTTCGAGAAGGCCTTCTCCCTTGCCCGGTTTCCCGACCTGGTCATGGGCAACCTGCTCAACCTCTACCGGGAAACCGGCCAGGCCGACCGGGTGGAGGACCTGAAGCGGCAACTGGGCCGGGTCAGCCGCCGCAACCCCTATCTCTATATCGCCATGGCCCGGGAGTCCTGCCAGCGGGAGGAATACCAGGAGGCCCTCGACTACCTGGCCTCCGCCAGGCGGATCAATCGTGACATTCCGGCGATCTACGTTCTGGAGAGCGACATCTGGGAGATTCTCGAGAACCCGCGGCGGCAGAAGAGGGCGCAGAAAAGGCTGGCCCGGCTGCTGGAGCTGGATGGCGCCGCCGGTGCGGACGACGCGGCCCGGGGGGTTACCCCAACTGCTTCGGGTTGAGCGGCTGGAGATCCTCGGGAACGAACAGACCGTCCTTGCGCACCAACTCCCCGTCGAAGCGGATCTCCCCGCCGCCGTTCGCCTCATCCTGCAGGCAGACCAGGTCCCAGTGCACCGCGCTGCGGTTGCCGTTGTCGGCCTCCCTGGTCTCGGGCATGGAGTCGCCGGGAGTGAAGTGGAAGGATCCGGCAATCTTTTCGTCAAAGAGGATGTCGAGCATCGGACGGGTGATCCGCGGGTTGAGGCCCAGGGCGAACTCACCGATGAAGCGCGCCCCCGGGTCGCGGTCCAGCACCTGGTTGAGGTGCCGGCTGTTGCTGCTGCTGGCCTCGACGATGCGGCCCTGCTCCAGGCGCAGGCGGACGTTCTCGTGAACCATGCCGTCGTCGCTGATGGTGGGGGCGTTGTACTGCACCACCCCCTCGGCGCTGTCCAGCACCGGGGCGGTGCAGACTTCGCCGTCGGGGATGTTGTTCCGCCCCTCGCAGCAGATCGCGCCCATGCCCTCCAGCGAGAAGCGGAGGTCGGTGCCCGGGCCGGTGATCTGCACGTTGCTCGCTGCTCTCATCCGCTCGCCCAGGGGCTTCATCGCCCGGGCCAGCCTGCCGTAGTCCAGGGTGCAGACGTCGAAGAAGAAGTCTTCGAAGGAGGCGGTGCTCATGCCGGCCTGCTGGGCCATGGAGGGGTGGGGCCAGCGCAGCACCACCCAGCGGGTGTCGACGCAGCGGATCCGCAGGTGGACCTTTTCCCAGACGTGCTCCAGGTAGTGCTGCTGGGACTCTTCGGGGATGTCGGACAGTTCGGTGATGTTGCGCTGGCCGCGGATGCCGATATAGGCGTCGACGTCTCTCATGGCCAGCGCTTCCATTTCACCCTGGAGCTGCATCTGCTCGCCGCTGGCCTCCAGCCGCAGCGTCCGGTCAACCATGGTGTCCTTGAGCAGCACCAGCGGGTGGGCTCCGGCAGCCCGTGCGGTGCGCACCAGCTGGCAGGTCATGGCCGCCGGGGTGTCGATGGCCTCGATGAGGATCTTTTCCCCCGGCTGCATGGCGGTGGACCAGGAGATCAGGGTATCGGCCAATTGCGAAAGGCGCGGGTCGTTCATCCGGTGCCTCCGTCCGGTTCGGGTGGCGGACCGTGGCGGCCGCCACGTGATGATCCCATGGTATACGTCAGCGGCGGGGACGAATCAAGCGCGGGCTGGCCTGGGCAGTGAAAAGCATATAGAGTAATGGGACTGGAGACACGCTGATCATGCCCTTGCCCTGGTACAAGAAACTGCACTGGAAGATCATCATCGGCCTGGTGCTGGGGTTGATCTACGGTGTGGCGGCGGCCGCCCTGGGATGGGGGACGTTTACCGCCAACTGGATATCCCCCTTCGGCACCATCTTCATCAACCTGCTGAAGCTGATCGCCGTGCCGCTGATTCTCGCCTCGCTGGTCACCGGCGTGGCCTCGCTCTCCGATTTGAAGAAACTCTCCCGGATCGGTGGCAAGACCATCGCCATCTACATCGGCACCACCGCGGTGGCGGTGACCATCGGCCTGCTGCTGGTCAACATGCTCGGCCCCGGGTACGCCATCCCCGAGAAACTGCACCAGGAACTGGCCTCGCTCTACGACGAGGAGGTCAGCACCAAGGCCGGCGACGCCGAATCGGTGAAGGGGCAGGGGCCGCTGCAGGCGCTGGTGGACATGGTGCCGGACAACTTCTTCAGCTCGGCCTCGAGCAACCGCAATATGCTGCAGGTGGTCTTTTTCGCCATCTTCCTCGGTGTCGGCCTGATTCAGGTGCCCCCGGACAAAGCCGAACCGTTGCTGCGCTTCTTCGAAGGGCTCAACGCGGTGGTGATCCGCCTTGTGGACCTGATCATGCTGATGGCCCCGCTGGGCGTCTTCGCCCTGATGGCCGGGGTGATCACCACCGTGGCCGGCGACGACGTGTCCCAGATCCTCAGCCTGCTGGGCGCGCTGGGTTTCTACTGCTTCACCGTGATCGCCGGTCTGGCCCTGCACATGTCCATCACCTACTCCTGCCTGATCCGCTTCTTCACCCCGATGAAGCTGCGCACCTTCTACGCCGGGATCGCTCCGGCCCAGCTGCTGGCCTTCTCCACCAGCTCCAGCGCGGCCACCCTGCCGGTGACCATGGAACGCTGTGAGGAGAAGCTCGGTGTCTCCGAGGAGGTCTCCTCCTTTGTCCTGCCGCTGGGGGCCACCATCAACATGGACGGCACGGCCCTCTACCAGGGGGTGGCCACCGTGTTCATCGCCCAGGCCATGGGCATCCACCTCGGCCTCGGCGCCCAGCTGACCATCGTGCTCACCGCGGTGCTGGCCTCCATCGGCACCGCCGCGGTGCCCAGTGCCGGGATCATCATGCTGCTGATCATTCTCGAGGCGGTGGGGGTGCCGGCCACCGGCATCGCCTTGATCCTCGGCGTGGACCGCATCCTCGACATGCTGCGCACGGTGACCAACGTCACCGGCGACGCGGCGGTGGCGTCGGTGGTGGCGGCCACCGAAGGCAAGCTGGGCCCGCCGTCCCTGGATGAGACCGGAGACGCCGTGCGCATCACGGCCGAGCGGGATTAACCCTCCACCGCCGGCTTCTGCGCGCTCACCGAAAGGCTCACCACGTAATCAGCCGGACTGGTGCCTGCGGGCAGCGCTTTGAGGATTTTGTTGTAGAGCGGGTCCTGCCACTCGGTCATCGAGTCCACATACCCGGTTTTCTGCTCCAGTTCGACCCCGATCAGACCCGCCTCACGGATCATCCTTGTTGTGTCTTCGATCAGCACCGCACCGGAGACACAGCCCACCAGTGCTTCCACCATCTCCCGCACGTCGACGGGCAGGGGCCGGAGCAGGGCCAGGTCGGAAATGGCTGCCCGTCCGCCCGGTTTGAGGATCCGGGCGACCTCGTTCCAGACCTGCTGCTTGTCCGGGGAGAGGTTGATGACGCAGTTGGAGATCACCACGTCGACACTGTTGTCGGCCACCGGCAGGTGCTCGATCTCGCCCAGGCGAAACTCCACGTTGTCCAGCCCGCTACTCTTCCGGTACTGGGCCAGGTTGGTCCGGGCCTTGCCCAGCATCTCCGGGGTCATGTCCACGCCGATGGCCCGGCCAGTGGTTCCCACCGTCCGTCCGGCGATGAAGACGTCGAACCCACCACCGCTGCCCAGGTCCACCACCACCTCTCCGGGTGAGAGGGTGGCCAGGGCCACCGGGTTGCCGCAGGAGAGGCCCATGTTCGCCCCCTCGGGCAGTTCGGCCAGCTGATCGGCATCGTAGCCCACGGCCTGGGCCAGTTGTCCGGCCGCGTCCGGCCCGTCCGATCCGCAGCACGAGCTGGGACCGCAGCAGTTGGACGAACTGCCGGTGGCGATTTTTGCGTACCCGTCACGCACTGCGGTGCGGACTTCTTCCTGCTTCTCAAGATGGGTTTGCTTGTTCATTGTTTTACTCCGTAAATGAAGGGGACGTACATAACTAAATAACTTACGAATAACCTCAATCTATTCAATTGATTGCAGGTGTCATCTTCTGGCCTGTTCCGACCGTCCTGCACTGCAGCCGTTCGTTGGAAATCCAACGATTTCAAGTGCTGATTAATCAGCATCTTAGGCCGTAAGTTATTTAGTTATGTACGTCCCTGTCGGGTCTCAACTGCGATAGTGGCAGCAGAGTTCTTCCTTCTCTTTTTTCAGCACTTCCCTGAGCTTTTTGGCGCCGCTGCGGGCGGGCTGGCTGCGTCCCAGCGAGCGGTCCACCCAGCCCAGGGCCTCCTGTACCATCGGGGGCGCGTTCTTCCCGGCCAGACGGTAATATTGCCATTTACCAGCTTTGCGCCGCCGCACCAGCCCGGCCTGGTACAGCACACTCATGTGCCGCGAGACCGTGGACGGCGCCAGCCCCAGCAGCTCGATGATCTGGCAGACGCAGAGTTCCCCCCGCCGGAGGTGGAGCAGAGCCTGAACCCGGCTGCCGTCGGCCAGGGCCCGGGCGATGTCGAGAAAATTGTCCATTGGTTTCACTCCTATACTTCGCCAAGTATCGAAGTGAATATACGATCCGCCACCAACGATGTCAACCAAAAAACGAGGGCGAGATTAAAAAGGGGACAGGCACCTTTTTATTTAAAAAGGTGCCTGTCCCCTTTTTAACGGGTGCCATTCTTGACAACGATGGGTGATTGTGCGGAAATAGGATTCGCCAGGGGCCACAGGGAAGACGGTGTAAATCCGTCGCGGACCCGCCGCTGTAACCCGGGACGAAAGCCGCAGGCTGCCACTGCTCTGAAACAGGGTGGGAAGGCGCGGCCGGTAGGATGATCGGGAAGCCAGAAGACCTGCCCGTGGCGCGAAGAGCAGTTTGCCGGTCCTCGCGGAGAAGGGTCGGGAACCAGGCAGCCGAGGATGAATACGGATCCCCGGACGTGGAAAACCATGTCCGGGGATTTTTTGTTTTTCCGCCGGCCGGCTGGCCGGTGGACCATCGACCGGGAAAAAGGGAAGGGAGTGAGACGCTCCCGCCGCCCCGCGACTGTAATCGGGACGAAAGCCGCACCCAAGCCACTGCCCTTTGACGGGTGGGAAGGCGCGGCGAGTAGGACGAACGAGAGCCAGGAAACCTGTTCCGGGTCATTTCCACTTCACCTGCCTCCGCGGGGAGGAAAGGAGAAAACGTGATGAAGTTCAGAGGAATGATTCCCCTCGCCCCGGTGTTCTGCCTGCTGCTGTGCGGGGTGCCGGACTCACAGGTCCGGGCCGGTGAAGACGATGACCGGGAGCCGCTGGAACGGGTCGAGGGTCCCGAGGTGGTGGTCACCGCCAACCGACTGGAAACACCGCCGGAAAACGTGGGCAGCTCCCAGACCGTGATCACCCGCGAGCAGCTGGAGCGGTTGCAGAAGGTGACCATCTTCGAGGCACTGCAAAACGTGCCGGGCCTCGACGTGTCCCGCAGCGGGGGGGCGGGCAGTCCCGCCTCGATCTTCATCCGCGGCGCCAATTCCGGCCAGACCCTGGTGCTGATCGACGGGGTGGAGGTCAACGACCCGAGCTCCACCACCCGCACCTTCAATTTCGCCGACCTGACCACCGACAATGTGGAGCGGGTGGAGATCGTCCGCGGGCCCCAGAGCACGCTCTACGGCTCGGACGCCATCGGCGGGGTGATCAACATCATCACCCGCACCGGCGAGGGGCCGCCCTCCCTCTCCCTCTCGCTGGAAGGCGGATCGTTCAACAGCTGGAGTGGGCGGCTCTGGTCGGGCGGGGGAGGGGAAAAGGTCAACTACTCCCTCGGCATGTCCCGCCAGAGCACCGACGGCATCTCGGCGGCCGCCGAGAGCCAGGGCAACACCGAGAAGGATGGCTACGAGAACAACACGGTCTCGGCCCGGGTGGGATTCACTCCCACCGACAACTTCGGGGTCAACGTCATCGCTCGCTACGTCGATTCCTCCACCGACCTGGACAACTTCGGCGGCGCGTGGGGCGACGATCCGAACCACCTGGGCGACCAGACCCACCTGGTCTTCCGCACCGAGGCGGAACTGGCCCTGGCCGACGATCGTTACCAGCAGAAGCTGGGTATTTCCATCACCGACATCGACCGTGAATTCCGCAATGATTTCGACGAGGCCCACCCGGCGGAGAGGAGCGAGAGCGCCTTCAAGGGGTCGATGCTGAAGATCGACTGGCAGCACAACGTGCATCTCGGCGAGGACAACACCCTGACCCTGGGGCTGGAGACCGAGGAGGAGAAGGGCAAATCATATTCATACTCCGAGAGCGAGTACGGGCCCTTTACCAGCGTTTTTCCGGAGGAATCCGTGCGCAACAACGGCTACTTCCTCCAGGACAGTATCGCCGTGGCCGACCGCTGGTTCACCACCCTGGGCATCCGCCTCGACGATCACGAACGTTTCGGGTCCGAAGTGACCTGGCGCGTGACCTCCGCCTACCTGGTCCCGGATGCGGGAACCACGGTGCGGGGTTCGGTGGGCACCGGTTTCAAGGCGCCCTCCCTCTACCAGCTTTTCTCCGAATACGGCAGCGTGGAGCTCCAGCCGGAGGAGAGCCTGGGCTGGGATGTGGGCCTGGAGCAGGCCTTCTCCGGGGGACACGGGTCGGCGGGCCTGACCTGGTTTTCCAATACCTTTGACAACCTGCTCGATTTCGATCCGGTGAATTTCGTTTACCAGAACATCGCCGAGGCCAGCACCCAGGGCCTGGAACTCTTCGCCACCATGCACCTGGCCCGGAACATCGACCTCGGGGCCACCTACACCTACACCGACACCGAGGACGAGGCCACCGGTCAGGATCTGCTGCGCCGGGCCCGGCACAAGGGGGGGATCAACGCCAACTATGCATTCCTGGAGAAGGGCAATCTCAACCTCGACCTGCTCTACGTGGGCAGCCGGTATGACAACGATTTCTCCACCTGGCCGGCGTCGATGGTGGAACTGGATGCGTATGTCCTGGTCAACCTGGCCGGTTCCTGGGACTTTGGTGAACACTGGCAGCTGTTCGGCCGGCTGGAGAACCTGCTGGACGAAGAGTATGAGACCGTGCGGGGATACGGCACCCCCGGAATCGGCGGCTACCTCGGCCTGAAGTTCAGCCTCTGATTGCAGGTTGCCGTTTCCCGCGAAAGCGGGTATATCTACATGGTGAAAACTCCTGACGGAGGTATTTACCATGTGGATGGCGGGGATCTTCCATCGACCGATCGGCGTCGCGGCGGCCATCGCTGTCGCGGCGCTTTTTTCTCTCCCCTCCCTTGCTGCCGATATCCGGGTTCCCGGAGACTACTCCACCATCCAGGATGCCATCGATGCTGCTGTGGCCGGTGACCGGATCCTGCTCGGTGACGGTGTGTTCAGGGGGGAGGGGAACCGTGATCTCGACCTTCTGGGGAAATCGATCACCGTGAAATCGGCCCACGGACCGGTCTTCTGTGCCATCGACTGCGAGGGGAGCGAAGCCGGCCAGCACCGGGCCTTTGATCTCAGCCGCAATGAGAGCCGGGCCACGGTGATCAGCGGCCTCACCATCATGGGGGGGAGCGTGGCCGGTCCGTATGACGAGGACGACGGCGGCGGCATCCGCCTTCGCGGTTCATCGCCATCGATTGTCGGTTGCTCCTTCAGCGGCAATTCCAGCGGCGGCACCGGCGGCGCCATCGCCTGCCTCCAGTTGTCCAACCCGCTGATCGAACACTGTTCGTTTCTCCAGAATTTCGGTTTTGACGGCGGCGGCGCCATCGGCTGTGACGCCTCCTCCCCGGTGATCAGGGCCTGCGAATTTTACCGGAACGGGGTATACAATGCCGGCGGGGCCATCTCCTGCTACCGCGGCTCCTCCCCCGAGATCACCGGCAACATGTTCAAGGACAACGCCGCCGACCTGGGCGGCGGGATCTACTGCGAGCTGAACAGTTCGCCGCTGATCGAAGGCAACCGGTTCACCGAGAACTCCTGTGTCTGGTATGGCGGGGGTATCCTCTGCAACAACGGCTCTGCACCGCAGATTCGCAACAACCTGCTGGACCACAACTACGCCGGTTCGGGTGGCGGGATTTCAGTGACTTACAACTCCAGCGCGGTGATCGAGAACTGCACCTTTTCCAGCAACACCGGGGGCAACATTGGCGGAGCGGTCTATCTCAGTGAGAGCCTGGTCACCATCACCGGCTGCATCCTCTGGGGCAACCAGTCGGAGTTCGGTGACGCCATCGCCCTGCGTTCCACCTACGGGCCGTCGGTGGCCACTCTCACCTGGACCGACCTCCAGGGCGGGGACAATGCCGTCCATATCGATGGGGACAGCAGCATCAACTACGGGCCGGGAATGATCAGTGCCGACCCGCTCTTCGTCACCGGCCCGGACGACCCCTGCTACCTGAGCCAGGTTGCCGCCGGTCAAGGGGCGGACAGCCCCTGTCTCGATGCCGGCGATCCTGCTTCAATCCCGCCGGTGGGCACCACCCGCACCGATCACTGGCCCGATCGGGGTGTCGGTGATCTCGGCTATCACCGCGAGGCGGACTGGACCGCGGCCTGTGACCTGGACGGTTCGGGGCGGGTGGATGGCGGTGACCTGTCGATCCTCGCCCGGGCCTGGGGAGCCTCGGACGGTGAACCCCGCTACGACCCGCGAGCCGACATCAACGGCAGCGGCGTCGTGGACGGTGACGACCTGGCCCTGCTGGCCTCGGTGTTCGGGGAGAGGGGCTAAGCCCGGCTCAGGGCTTCATCGTATCCAGCAGGCCCAGTATCCGGTCCTTCTGGCTCTGGTCCTTCACCATCTCCAGCGCCTTTTTGTACTGCTTCACCGCCAGGTCCATCTGTCCGGTGGCGCGGTAGGCCTCGCCCAGACTGTCGTAAGTGTTCCAGGAGTCGGGGTGGTCGGCCACGTTCTTCCGGAACACGTCGATGGCCTGGGCGGTCTTGCCCTGCTGGAGGAAGGTGTAGCCGATGAGGTTCACCTCCGCTTCGTTGGCGATCTCCAGCGCCCGGGTCTGAATCTGCACCGCCTCTTCGGTTCTGCCGGCCTGTTCCAGCAACCCGGCCTTGATCACCAGGTTGTTGGCATTCTCCTGGATGCCGATGGAACGGTCGATCCACTGCAGGGCTTCGTCATTGTTGATGTCGTTCTGCAGGCAGTAGTTGGCGGCATCGCGCCAGCCCCACCAGAAGAAGGCGGGCAACGACGTGAGGTCGTTGCGCAGTTTGTCCAGCACCTGTGCATGGACGTCAACCTCGATCCGCACCGGCACCCGCTTGCCGGCCCAGCGCAGTTCCATTACGGCTGAGTTCCCGGTGAGGTCGGAGAAAGCGAACTCCAGCCACTCCACGAACTCGTTGTCCAGGGCGGGTGCCGTGACCCGCAGGGCGTCGGCCGTTTCGTCGTAGAAGAAGCTGCCCCAGGAGCGGTAGTCGTTGCTGAAGATCACGGTCCAGTCGGTCTCGGTGGGGATGGTGTGCAGCCCGTAGGTGCCGGCAGCCAGGTCCTGCCCCTCCACCTTCACCGGGTGGCTGAAGGTTACGGTGGTGTTTTCGTTGGCCCCGGCCCGCCAGACCTGGCCGTAGGGCACCAGGCTGCCATAGATCGTCCGCCCTTTGACACCCGGCCGGTGATAGTTCACCGTCACGGTGGTGATCCCGATGGCCTGGGTAACCGCCGCCGCCTGGCTCACCCGGGGCAGACCGGTGATTTGCGCGTCCGTCGGTACGGCCGTGACGAGCATGGCGGCCAGCGCGGCCACGCAGATCAATATCCTCGTTTTTTTGATCACCGTGCGATCCTCCCCTTTATGAGCTTCGCTGTGCGTCCGAATGTCTTCCTGATCGAGTCTCGGTTGTCCTCGACGAAAAAGTATATCACGGGGCTATGCTACCTGCAGATCGTGCCGGCTCGGAGGGCCGGCGGTATACAAGGGGACCTTGTTTCTCTATCATTGGGACACTTATTTACCGCCACACGAGAGGAAGGGGATGGCCCAGCCCAAGGGGAAAAAACAGACCTGGTTCGAGAGCACCTGGGTCTCCACCACCTACTTTGCCGAAGGGCTGCCCTACATGATCATCAGGGCGCTCTCCGCCTATTACTTCACCCGCATCGGCCTGCGGGAGTCGGTGATCGGCATGGCCAACCTCTACGGCCTGGGCTGGAACCTCAAGTTCCTCTGGGCCCCCTTCATCGACATGTTCGGCAGCCGGCGGGGCTGGCTGCTCAAGCTGCAGGCCATGCTGGTGGTGGGTTTCCTGCTGGTCTCCCTGCTCAGCCTGTTCGGCCCGCCGGTACAGCAGACCGGGGAGGACGGCGAGGTCCGGCTGGTGGAGAGCCCGGTCAAGGCCTCGATCAAGAACCGGGTGCTGGCCCTGGCCGGCAAGGAGGAGATCGACCCGGTGACGGTCACCTGGGCCATCGCCATCCTCTTTTTCGTTCTGGCCCTGGTGGCCGCGACCCACGATGTGGCCATCGACGGCTACTATCTCGAGGCCCTGCCGGACAAGGAGCGCCAGGCCGGCTACTCCGGCTTTCGCAGCAGCGCCTGGCGGGTGGCCATCCCCTTTGCCCGCAGTTTCCTGGTCTGGATCGCCGCCGTCTCCTTCTGGTCCATGAGCTTCCTGGTGGGCGCCCTGACCCTGCTGGGCTGCTACTTTTTCCACTATTACTTCCTGCCCCGTCCCGAATCGGACACCGGCAAGGACATCAAGGGCGCCGGCGACTTCTTCCGCACCCTGACCCGGGCCTTTGTGGTCTACACCCGGCAACGGCGGGTCTGGATCATCATCCCCTTCATCATCCTCTACAAACTGCCCGACGAGATCATGTTCTCCATGAACACCACCTTCCTCATCCGCGAGCTGCGGATGAGCGACGCGCAGTATGCCTATCTCTTCACCTGGTTCGGTTTTGCCGCCAACGTGGCCGGCGCCATCTGGGCCGGCAAGCTGATCAGGAAATACGACCTCTTCCGGGTGATCTGGCCCCTGACCCTGGTGATGTATCTGAGCAACGTGCTCTACGTCTTTCTCGCCTGGTTCCGGCCCACCGCCGACGCTGGGGCCGGCCAGCTGGCCATCATCACCGCGGTGGCCACCTACGAGCAATTGGCCGCCGCCTTCGGCTTTCCAATCCTGATGGTCTTTATCATGCGCACCTGCTTCCCCGAGTTCAAAGCCAGCCACTTCGCCATCGGCACCGCCATCATGTCCCTGGGGGGCACCATGATCGGCGCCAGCGGCGGGGCTATCGTCGAGGTGGGCGCGGCGATCCAGCAAGGGGTGGCCAACCCCATCTCGGGGCTGAAGGGCCAGTTGCTGCACAACCTCTGCCAGCCGCTGATCTCCAGCTTCACCTGGCTGATGGACCTGGTGGGATTTGACGTGCTGGCCTACTCCGACGACTCCAAGGCCCTGGGTTACGTGGCCCTCTACCTGATCTCGGTGCTGCTGATCATCCCCGGACTGGCCCTGATCCCCTTCATTCCGTACAAGCGGAAGGAGGAGGAGATCCGGGAGCAGAAGTGAACAACCCCCTCAAAAGAATCACCGGCGACTTCCGCCGCGTATTGCTGGCCACCCTCTTTTTCGGGGTGGCCTCGGGGGTGGTGGCCTCAACCCTCAACAACTATCTCTCTGACATTCACGGGTTCGACGCGGCGGCCCGGGGCTGGCTCGAACTGCCCCGGGAACTGCCCGGCTTCCTGATCTTCGCCGTGATTGGCCTGCTGCTGATCCAGCTTCGCGAGAGCCGCATTGCGGCGCTGGCCATGTTCTTCACCGGCCTGGGCGCCCTGGGCCTGGGCTACCTGTCACCGGACGTGACCTGGCTGGTGCTCTGGATCTTCATCTGGTCCCTGGGCGATCACATCATCTATGCGGTGGAGGGGCCGCTGGGCCTCAAACTGGCCCGGGCGGGGAGCGAAGGCCGGCGCCTGGGGCAGCTGGGCGGGGCGCGCAACCTCGGCACCATTCTCGGCGTGGCCTGCGTGTGGTTGATGGCCCGCTTTGTCGGTGACCGCTATGAACTGTTCTACCTCATCTCGGGGGCCTGTGCCCTGGTCGCCGCCGGCTACTATTCCCGGTTGCAGCTGGGCAAGGGTGAACAGCCGTCCAAGCGCCTGATCTACCGTAAGGAGTACCATCTCTTCTACGCCATCAGTGCGCTGTTCGGTATCCGCAAGCAGATCTTCCTGGTCTTCGGCACCTGGCTGCTGGTCTCGGTCTACCAGGTCCCGGTGTCCACCATCGCCCTGCTCTACTTCATCGCTTCGGCCCTCGGCGTGCTGCTGCGGCCCCTGCTGGGGGATGTGATCGACTGGCTGGGGGAAAGAATCGTGCTTGCCGCCGACGAGGTCCTGCTGCTGGCGGTCTGCCTGGTCTATGCCTTTGCCGGGGACCTGCTGCCGGGCCCCTGGGCCCTGCGCGTGCTCTACGCCGCCTATGTGCTGGACCACATCCTCTTTGCCCTGCGGGTGGCCCGCACCACCTACCTGAAGAAGATAGCCGTGGACCCGGCCGACATCACCCCCACCATCTCCCTGGGCATCACCATCGACCACCTGGTGGCCATGACCCTGCCGATCCTCTCCGGGGTCATCTGGGAGCGTTACGGTCACCAGTGGGTCTTCCTGATGGCCGGGGCCATCGCGGTGGCCGGGTTCTTCATCTGTTTG
>CBESOE010000026.1:0-39704 GCA_965531145.1 uncultured bacterium
TCCGAATCCACAACCGGCATCACTTGAGAATCATCCGGGATATCCGTGCCGCCTGACGGAGCGGAGGAACAACAGATGAAGTTGCCCCCGACATGCCTGATTCCGGCAGTGCTCCCTGCCCTTCTGGTCCTGGCCCTTGCCGGCTGCACCACCGTCGAGCAGGTCCGGCCGGAGGAGACGGAAAACCCGGAAGCCGATCGGCTCCAGGGAATCGTGTCGCAACTGCAGCAGGATCACGACATGCCCGGATTGTCGGTGGCCATTGCCACCGACGACGGGGAACTGTTGACGGCCAGCGCCGGTGTGGCCAACCTGGAAAGCGGGACCCCCGTCACACCCGACACCATGTTCTTTCTCGGCAGTGTGGCCAAGAATTTCTTCGCCACCATCGCCCTCCGACTGGTTGACCAGGGGCGCCTGGACCTGGAGAGCCCGCTGGCCGATTTTGTCGAGTGGCCCCGCGGGGAGGAGATCACCGTCAGGATGCTGCTCAATCACACCTCCGGCATCCCGGATTACCTGAGCGGCGAGATCTTTGCTGCCGCCGGGGACGGCGGTATTCCCGATTTCTTCAGGACGAGGCGCACGCCCACGGAACTGATGGCGACCATTCCCGACCGCTCGCCGATCTTCGATCCGGGCCGCCGGCAGGAATACAGCAATACGAACGGTCTGCTGGTGGGAGAGGTGATCCGCACGATAACCAGCAAGCCGCTGGCCATGGTGTTCGAGGACCAGATCGTCCAGCCTCTCGGACTGTCGCACACCTATCTCTACGGAGAATCCACCAATCGGCGGGACCGGGCCCGGGGATACAGCGGTGCCGGGAACTGGGGGGCGTCAACTGGCGAACTGGCCGACTGTTCCACCGCTGACGAGGCACTGCCCGACTCGGCGGACGGCAGTGTTGTGGCCAGTGCCGGGGACCTGCTGCGCTACCACCAGGCGCTGCGCCAGGGCGATCTGATCAGCGCGAATTCATGGGCCGCGATGAGCACGGTCCAGCCCGGGTTCCACAACGGTCTGGGCTACCTGCTGACCAACGGGCCCTTCGGCCGGGTGGAAGGTAACCTCGGCCGCTCCATGGGGCACACCGCGGCAAACCTCTATTACGTCGACCTGGACACCTACGTGGTCATTCTCAGCAACCGCAGCGATGTCCCGCTGCCGCTGGAACCACTGCTCAGACAGTGGTTCGGCATGAGGGTCAACAAGAACGGAAGGGACACAAAACCCACCGAAGGGAGATATCCGTGAAAATCAATTTGAACAGCATCATCGTCCAGGATCAGGACCATGCCCTGAAGTTTTACACCGAGGTGCTGGGCTTTACGAAAAAGATCGATTTCCCCGCCGGCAAGCACCGCTGGCTCACCGTGGTTTCCCCGGACGATCCCAAAGGCACACAACTGGTGCTCGAGCCGGACGCCAACCCGGCGGCCGCCGACTATCAACAGGCCCTGCACGGGGCCGGTATCCCCGCCACCGCGTTCGAGGTGGACGACATCGAGGGCGAGTGCCGCCGGCTGAAAGAGCTGGGGGTGGTGTTCACCTCCGAACCGACAAACCAGGGTTTCGTGGTGCTCGCCGCCTTCGACGACACCTGCGGCAACCTGATCCAGATCTACCAGGTCCCGTGAAACCGCGCCCCACGGCCAGAGAAAGGTGAGTAACCATGAACCGGACCCCGATCCCTTTCAAAAATCTGCGTCTCAACTCCCTGCACATCTGGGACAAGCAGTGGTTTCTGCTGACCTGTGGTGATTTCGATTCAGGGGATTTCAACACCATGACCGTGGCCTGGGGCAGTTTCGGAACCATGTGGCACAAGCCCTTTGCCCAGGTGGTGGTTCGCCCGGTGCGCCACACCTTCTCCTTTCTCGAACGCTACCCCACATTCACCCTCAGCGCCTTTACCAGGGATCACAAGAAAGCGCTGGGTATCCTGGGAACGAAATCCGGGCGTGACGGAGACAAGATCACCGAAACCGGTCTGACACCACAGGCCTCGAAACTGGTGGGGTCTCCCTGTTTCGCCGAAGCCGATCTGGTGGTGGAGTGCCGTAAGATCTACTGGGATGACCTGGAGCCGACCCGCTTCCTCGATCCGGAGGTGGGCACAGAATACCCGGAGAAGGATTACCACCGGATCTACTTCGGGGAAATCCTCGCCGTGGAAGGTGATCCCCGGTATGCGTCCTGAGCGGGCCAAACCGCTTGCACCGGCGGCGGTCCACAAGAACTTCGGACCGGACACCGCGGTGATTCTCAAGCGGGGCTGTACCGAAATGGAGTTGTCCAGAGGCCCCTCCGACCGGTGGATTTACACCGCGTCGGACCGCAGGCTTGAAGCACTGCTGGACAGCAAATTCGAGATAGAGGAGTCCTTTGACGAGTTGCCCGCCCACGTGGAGCACCACATCCTCCGCAAGTGGGTGGAGTTCGCCTTCGAGCGCGGTGACGAAACATATAAGGACTTTATCGACCACCCGCTGGTCCGGCCGGTGGTGACCTACCACGACAGCCAGCATGGTGAAGATGACCTCAACTGGCCGGGCAAGGGCTGATTTCCGGCCGATTCAAAGGTATGGACCGATGAACAGAAAAATCGCCGGGCTGATCCTTCTCGGCATCTCGGTCGTGCTGGCCATATTGTTGCTGACCAAAACCATCACGATCTTCACCAGCTGCATCGTCTTTGCCGTGGCCCTGGTCCTCAACGGGCTGGTGTCCCGGGGATTCACCCGCTGCTGACTCCCGGAAGGGTGAATGTGCGGCCGTGACCACTTTCGACGAGCAACACGTCGATCTGGATGAGCACTGATGCAGATGGTCCTCACTGTTCTGCTGTGGATCCTCTTCCTCGCCGGTGGCCTGCCCGCCAGCGGCCAGCGGCTGCTGGAGAACCATCTGCCCTGGTGGCACCCCCGGTTGATGGGACTGCTGTCGTCACTGGTGGAAGCGTTCTGTGGCTGGCAGATGCTCCGCGGGGTGTTGTTCCAGTGGGAACTGAGCCTCATCCCGCTGAAGCAGGCCGTGCCCCTGGGGCTGGCCGGAGGATTCCTGCTGCTGGAGGGACTGCTGCGCACCGGAATCACCGTGAAACCCGAAAGCAATGCTCTTCCTTCGCTGCCGGTGGCAGCGGCCTGGAAGGCCCTGGCAGCGCGTTTCGGCAAAACCGGCTGAGGAAGGACAAACCATCATGGCCTACGGCGAAAAACTGGCCAGCCGGACTGTCCGCACTGTAGTGCTCGCCACCGTTGCGCTCACCTGCCTGATTTGTGACCAGGTCACCAAGCATCTGGCCTCGAACCATCTCGCTGACGGTATCCAGGTCAGCCGGTTATGGGGAATGGTGCAGCTGCAGTACGTGGAGAACAGCGGCGGGTTTCTCGGTGCGGGAGCACACCTCGACCCACGGCTCCGTTTCGCCGCTTTTGTGCTGCTGGTCTCCGTGACCCTGCTGCTGGTCTGCCTCTTTGCTTTGCGCGGCAGCGGCATCGGCCGGGCCGAACTGCTGGCGGCAGCACTGATTGTGGGCGGCGGGTTGGGCAACCTCGCTGACCGCCTGCGATTCGGTTCGGTGCGGGATTTCCTCTTGCTGGAGTTGGGCGGGCTGCACACCGGGGTCTTCAACGCCGCAGACCTGGCCATCACCTGCGGCACGCTGATTTTCTTCGCCTCCGTCTTCCGCCGCATTCTCTTCGGCCGGCGGCGGCCCACGGTGCGGCGCAGCTGGTTCGAAAAGTAAATCCGCGTAGCTGACCGCCCCGTGCCGGTGGCTCACTCGCCGGGAACAGGGGGCCACGGTGCCAATCCCCCCGGCGGCCGCCCCCCTGTGGGGCCGGCAACGATATACTGATCCAGATAACATCAACCGCACTTTTTTAGAGGAGCCCTGAGATGCCGCTGGTCAACCCGCTGCCGCCAGACACGGATAACGACGTCCGTGACCTCGCCGGCTTCTTCAACGAAACGCTCGGATTTTGCCCCAACAGCGTGCTCACCATGCAGCACCGGCCGGCCATCGCCAGGGCGTTCATCTCACTGAACAAGGCCGTGATGGAAAATCACGGCCGGGTGACAAGTTCGCTGAAGCGGCTGGTGGGCTATGTCTCCAGCCACGCCGCCGGCTGCCGCTACTGCCAGGCCCACACCATCCGGGCCGCCGAGCGCTACGGTGCGGAGCAGGAGAAGTTGGAAAACATCTGGGACTACCGCAGCCATCCAGCCTTCAGCGAGGCCGAACGGGCGGCGCTGGACTTTGCCCTGGCCGCCTCGACCATCCCCAACGCCGTTGAGCCGGAACTGGAAGCACGGCTCCATTCCCACTGGGATGACGGGGAAATCGTGGAACTGCTCGGTGTGGTGGCCCTGTTCGGGTATCTCAACCGTTGGAACGACAGCATGGCCACCTCCATCGAAGACGGTGCCGAACAGTCGGGGCGCCGGTGGCTGGAGAACAAGGGCTGGGATCCGGGAAAACACCGCACCAGGAGAGACAGATGAGTGAAAAGAGTTTCAAGATCGCCGCCGTCCAGGCGTCCTCCGTCTTCCTGGACAAAGACGCCACCGTCGAGAAAGCCTGCAGACTGATCAGCGAAGCGGCCGGTGAGGGCGCACAACTGGTGGTCTTTCCCGAGGCCTTTATCCCCGGCTATCCGCTCCGTGGCCCGGCAGATGAAGAAGCGTCACACAGTCAACCTGACGAACCGGCGGATGAGGGAGGGAACACCAGGTGAAGGCCGGAATCATCGCACTGCTCCAGTTGCTGCCGGTACTGCTCAGCACCCTGCTGATCGCGGCCCACTTTCTGCGATACGGAAATCCGGTTCTGGCAATCCTCTGTCTCGCCGCTCCCCTGCTCCTGCTGGTTCGTCACCCGCTGGCGGCCCGTCTGGTCCAGGCAGCGCTCTTCCTCGCCGCCCTGGAGTGGATTCGGACCACGGCGCTACTGGCTGCCCAGCGATCCGACCTCGGTCTGCCCTGGGGCAGGATGACGGTGATCCTCGGAGCGGTGGCCGCTTTCACTCTCGGATCGCTCTTCGTCTTTTTGTCAAAAACGCTAAGAACACGCTACAATCTGACCCGAACAACTGATTCATCCTGAAAAATATTCAATATCGTTCCGGTGCTGGAGGTATCTTCATGAAAAGGCCCTCGACCAGATTCATGTTTCACCTGTTGACCATGGTTTTCCTGGCCGCAGCGGTGCCGGCCGTCCTGGCCCTGGCTGGTCCTGACGAGGACAGCCTGATGGAAGAGGGAGCCGCAGCGCTGAAGCCGTTCAAGCAACAGTTGATGTCAGCCCTGGTCAACGGGCTGAAAGAGGGGCCCGAGGCGGCCCTCCAGGTCTGCAGCGAACAGGCCCCAGGAATCGCCGCCGAAGCCGGCTCCACAGGCATCACCCTCGGCCGGACCAGCCACCGCCTGCGGAACAGGGCCAACGCGCCCGCCCCCTGGATGGAGCCGCTGCTGGAGAAATACGCCGCAGACCCCGGCCTTACCGGAGCAACCCTGGTGGAACTGGAAGACGGGGGCCATGGCTACGTCGAACCGATTACCATCAGGCCGGCGTGCCTGAAATGCCACGGCGAGACCCTGGCGCCCGGTGTGGAACAGAAGATCGATGCCCTCTACCCCGAAGACGCAGCCCGGGGGTTCAGCGAAGGGGACTTCCGGGGCCTCTTCTGGGTCAGAATGGCCCCGGCGGACTGAGTCGGGACGGAGGAGAAATGATGTTCATCGAGCAGTTGGAGGGAACCATCCGCAGAGAGCTGGAAACCCTGCGCAGCGAACTGCTGGCCTACGAGGACGAGCGGCAGATCTGGACCGTGGTGCCCGGGGTGACCAATTCCGCCGGCACCCTGGCCCTGCACCTCACCGGCAACCTGCGTCATTACATCGGCGCACAGTTTGGCGGCACCGGCTATGTCAGGGACCGCGACCATGAATTCATGGCCCGGGACATCCCGCGAAATGAACTGCTGGCCGGGATAGACATGGCCCTGGCCGCGGTGAAAGCCGGGCTCGCGGCGCTGACCGAGCCCGCCCTCGAGAAACCGTATCCCCTGCCGGTGGCCGGGGTGCGTTTGCAGGCTGGCGAGTTCCTGCTGCACCTGGCGGTGCACCTGGGGTATCACCTGGGCCAGGTGGACTACCACCGCCGCACCATCACTGAAGCCCGCCGGAGCGTCCAGGCGCTCAGTGTGGGGGACCTGACCTCGGCCCATACCGTCGACGAGGGCTGAATGTTCTACAAGATTGCCGCCGACTCGGTGGCGGTGCTGCATTTCGTTTTTATCCTTCTTGTCGTCTTCGGCGGCCTGCTTGTGATCCGGTGGTCGAAAGCGGTCTGGGTTCACCTCCCGGCCGCCGTGTGGGGCGTGTTGATCGAGTTCACCGGCCTGATCTGCCCGCTGACACCGTTGGAGAACCGGCTGCGCCGGGCCGGGGGCGAGGCCGGGTACAGCGGCGGGTTCATCGAACACTATCTGATCCCGCTGATCTACCCGGCGGGGCTGACCCGTCAGGTACAGATTGTGCTGGGCACGGCCGTATTGTTGATCAACGTCGTGATCTACGGCTACATCATCCACCGCTGGAGCCGCCGGCCCAAAAAGGGATGAGATGACCCGGAGCAGCGATATCCGGCACAAGTTCGGTGATCACTACACCGCGGTGGGGGCGAACGAATTTCATACGACAGCAGTAAGGGAAAAAGAGTGATGCGTGACAGCAGAACCATCCTGATCACCGGCGTCACCCGGGGCATCGGCCGGGCACTGGCCCAACAGCTGGCCGGCATGGGCCACACCATCATCGGCTGCGGGCGGTCGAAATCGGTCATCGAGGAACTGCGGGACGAGTTCGGCGCGCCGCACCGTTTCGATCCTCTCGACATCACCGACTGGGAGGCGGTGCGGGCCTGGTCCGAGGCGGTTCTGGGCGAGAGCGGCCCACCGGACCTGCTGGTGAACAACGCCGGGGTGATCAACCGCAACGCCCGCCTGTGGGAGGTTACCGATGAAGAATTCCGGTCGGTGATCCTGACCAATGTCTGCGGGCCAGCCAACCTGATCCGCGCCTTTCTCCCGGCGATGATCGACCGGGGCCGCGGAGTGGTGGCCAATTTCAGTTCAGGCTGGGGCCGCTCGACCGCGCCGGAAGTGGCTCCCTACTGCGCCAGCAAGTATGCGGTGGAAGGGCTCACCGCAGCGCTCTCCCAGGAACTGCCGCCCGGCCTGGCCGCGGTGGCGGTGAACCCCGGGGTTATCGACACCGACATGCTGCGCAGTTGCTGGGGTGACGGCGCGGCAGCCTGTCCTTCACCCGATGAATGGGCCGGGCGGGCCGCTCCGTTCCTCCTCGCCCTCTCCAGCAATGACAACGGCCGCGCCGTGACGGTGTAGTACACTGGGCCGGAAACGAAGGGGGAACCATGAGTCTCGAGGACTTCGGCTGGGACGACGGCTGGGCACGGAAGTTCACCGCTGCCGATCTGCCGCAATGCGTTCCGGCCAGAGTGGTCGCCGAATACCGCGGCCAGTATCGAATCCGAACCGCCGAGACGGAACAGCCGGCTCGGGTCTCCGGCCGCCTGCGCCACGAGTCCGCCGGCCCCGCCGACCTGCCGGTGGTTGGCGACTGGGTCGCCGCATCGGAAGAACGGGGCGGAGAGGTCCAGATCCACCTGGTATTGCTCCGGGAAACCCGGTTCTCACGAAAATCTGCCGGGGCGCGCACCGACGAACAGGTGATGGCGGCCAACGTGGACACGGTCTGGATCGTCGCCGCGTTCGGCCCCAACCTGAACCGCAACCGCATCGACCGCTACCTGGCCCTGGTCTGGGAGAGCGGAGCGGAGCCCTGGGTGATCCTGAACAAGTCCGATCTTGCAGATGCCCCACAGCAGACGGCAGCCGACCTGGAATCAACACTGCTGGGGGTCCCGGTTCATCCAGTAAGCGCAATGGACGGCTCGGGCATGGAAGCGCTGGCCCCGGCGCTGGCCCCGGGAAAGACCGTCGCCCTGCTCGGCTCCTCAGGGGTGGGCAAATCGACGCTGCTCAACCGGCTGGCCGGCGCCGAAGTGATGCTCACCGGTGAAATCCGCGGCGGGGACGGCAAGGGGCGGCACAAGACCACCCACCGCCAGCTGGTGCTCCTGCCCCGGGGCGGGCTGCTGCTGGACACACCCGGAATGCGTGAGATCCAGCTCTGGAACGCCGAATCCGGCCTGGGCAAGAGCTTTGCCGACGTGGAAACTCTGGCCGAAGGGTGCCGGTATGCCGATTGCGGTCACCAGTCGGAACCGGGCTGCGCGGTGCAACAGGCCGTGAAGCAGGGCAGCCTGGACCGGGGCCGGTTGGAGAGTTTCCTCAAACTGCGCAAGGAACTCGACCATCTCGAACGAAAACAGGACGTCCGGGCCGCACTGAAGGAAAAGCACCGCTGGCGGTCGATCACCCGCGACTACCGCCGGAACTTCAAGAAAGACCGGTGAGAGGATGAAGAAATACCACCATCTGGGGATTCCCACCGACACCCCGATGCCGGGGGAAACCTATCTCGAAAGATACAAGCTTTACTGCACCGACCACCGGAGCAACCCCCACGGCATCCAGTGGATGCGCTACGAAACCGACTGCCCGCTGCCCGAACTGGTGAAAACCATGCCCCACGTGGCCTTCGAGGTGGACGACCTGGAAACGGCCCTGGAGGGGCAGGAAGTGATCATCGAACCGAACTCCCCCTCCGAGGGTGTGGTGGTGGCCTTCGTGGTCAGCGATGGTGCGCCGGTGGAATTCCTGCAGTTCACCAGATCGAAATAGTGCTTGTTCTTATTGCATTTTTCACGGAAATGTACATATACTGCGGGCATAGAAGTCTCAAAAACACTCGACAGATGGGATACGGTAGTGGTTGCCGGTGCAATTTTGACGGATTCCCGTCTGCGAAAGAGGGCTGCGGCCCTTAACCATCAGGAGGATTCTGATGACCAAGAGCGAAATGGCAGCAAAGCTGGCGAAGAAGTGTGACCTTTCGCAGGCAAAGGCACTGGAGGTTGTGAACTGCGTCTTCGATACGGCCCCGGGAGAGGGCATCATCGCTATCGAACTGGACGCCGGAAACGAAGTTCGGATCACCGGCTTCGGCACCTTTGGCACGAAACGCCGGTCAGCACGCTCGGGCCGCAACCCGGCCACCGGCGAGACGATCCAGCTGGCGGCGAAGACCTACCCCACCTTCAAGGCTGGCAAAAGCCTCAAGGACCGGGTGGCCGTCTGAATCTGACACCAGCCGATCACCTCCTGGGACTCGGCCGCGGTCTCGGGGAGGTGATCGGCCGGTTGCCGCCCTTGGTATGTTCGAAGCCAACGAGCAACAACTGGACCGGGGCCGGGGTGTGAAAGTTGTGGTGCTCCGTGCCGGGAATCCGCTCAGCTACGCCGAGGTGATCGGCCTCTGGCAGCAGGAGCCGGCCTTCCGCGCCTTCTTTATCTCCCAGCTTTCCCGGGCGCCATTTTCCGCCTTCCGCTGGGAAACGCCGCCGGTGACTGCGTCCTGTCTGGATCGCCGGTTCGAGTATGTCCTGCTGGACAGCCCCGGTATTGATCTTCCACCCGACATGTCAGCGTTCAGTGACCTTTTCAACGGTGAAACACGGCGGGATGTAATTTCATTTCCGAATCTGGGGCACGACGCACTCCTTGTGGCACCTCTCCCCCGTGGGCCACGAGAGGCCTACGGGCACCTGGCCGCCTTTACCCGCGGTGCCCCGCTGGCGCAAAACCACGCCCTTTGGCAAGTGGTTGGCCGCACGATCCAGCAGGCCGTGGGCCAACAGCCGCTCTGGGTGAGCACGGCCGGCGGCGGCGTCCCCTGGCTCCACGTGAGGTTAGACTCATGGCCCAAATACTATGGTTACGGACCGTACCGCGAGACGCCCTGACCCGGTCCCTCCCCCACCGGCGAAATGGCCGCACCGCCCTGGAGGTCTCGCTGCTCCTGCTGGCCTGCCTGCTGATCGCCCTTCTCCCGGCCGGTTGCGCCCCCGAGATCGAACCCGACGCCATCGACCGTGCTTTCGCGGAAATGGGAGAAAGCGTCCCGGTGGAGGGTTCGGGTGAGGTGGTCAAGATCCTCCGCGATGACACCCACGGCTCAAAGCACCAGCGGTTCATCGTCCGAATTCCCTCAGGCCTGACCCTGCTCATCGCCCACAACATCGACGTTGCCCGCCGGGTGCCGTTGAACGGCACCGGCGGGCAGGTCAGCTTCCGCGGGGAATACGAGTGGAACAACAAGGGCGGCGTGGTACACTGGACGCACCATGACCCCCGGGGGCGTCACCCCGGCGGTTGGATCGAGTACGAAGGGGTCCGCTACGACTAGGGAACTGCAAGACGAGGACGGAAAATGCAATCCAGGGCCACCACAGTTTCCAGGTATCTGCAGGAACTGCCCGAGGACCGACGGGAGGCCATCGAGGCCGTGCGCGAGGTCATCCTGGCCAACCTGCCCGCGGGTTATGAAGAGGTGATGAATTGGGGCATGATCACCTACCAGGTACCGCTGGAGACCTACCCCGACACCTACAACAAGAAACCGCTGATGCTGGCGGCTCTCGCGTCGCAGAAGAACCACATGGCGGTCTATCTCAGCTGCATCTACAGCTCCGACACGGCCCGCCGGAAGTTCGAGGCGGACTACAAGGCCACCGGGAAACGTTTTGACGTGGGTAAGTCGTGTGTCCGCTTCCGCACACTGGACAACCTGCCCCTGCCCCTGATCGGCGAGGCCATCGCCTCCATGGGGGTGGATGAGTACGTGGACCTGGTGAAAAAACTCCAGTCCAACCGACGCGGGAAAGACAAACACTCCTGCTGACCGTCGGATCTCCCGAGGAAGGATGACCACACATGCAGATCTGGGTCGATGCCGACGCCTGCCCCGGGGTGATCAAGGAAATCCTCTTCCGTGCCGCACAGCGAGTGGAGGTTCCCTTGACCCTGGTGGCCAACAAGCAGCTGCGCACCCCGCCATCCCCCCTGATCGGGACCATGGTGGTTCCCAATGGTTTTGACGCCGCCGACGAGCGGATCGTCGATCTGGTGGAGGCTGGCGACCTGGTGATCACCGCCGACATCCCCCTGGCCGCAAAGGTGATCGAGAAACAGGCCTGGGCCCTGGACCCCCGCGGCACCTTTTACAGCGAAGAGAATATCCAGGAACGGTTGACCCTGCGCAACTTCATGGACGAACTGCGCTCCACCGGCGTGGAGACCGGCGGCCCGGCGGCTTTCGGCCAGGCCGACCGCCGCGCCTTTGCCAACCAGCTGGACCGGTTCCTCACCGCTCAGGACCGCAACCATGGAACAGGATGAACATGACACACGTTGAATTACTGGAGAGCATTCTGGACAGTCTGAAGAATCCGCTGCTCTTCGCCGACACCGACCACGTCACCCGCTACATGAACAAGGCGGCTGCGAAGCACTACACAGACGGGTACGAACTGCTGGGACGTTCGCTCTTCGACTGCCACAACGAAACGTCGCGGGAGATCATGGTGGAGTGCCTGGCCGCGTTCCAGGCCGGCACCGAGGAGGAGCGGCGGATCACTGACAACGAGAAACACCGAATCTACATGCGGGCGGTGCGGGACGCTGCGGGATCGGTGATCGGCTACTACGAGCGCTACGAACCGCCGGTGAAAAGGAAGGACGGATGACTGCCAGGATAAACTGGGTACAGCGGACGTTCAATTTCGACTTCCCGGTGGAGCTCCACCCCGAGATGGTGGAACGTCTCCGCGGCCTGCCGGGCCGCGCGGAAGACATGGTCCGCAGGCTTCCCGAGGAGTTGCTGACCCGCCGGGAAGATGCCGGCCGCTGGTCGATCCGGGAGCACCTGGGCCACCTGATCAGTGTGGACGACCTGCTGGAGGCGCGGCTGAACGACTACGACGCCGGTGTGGAGCCACTCACCGCCGCCGACATGTCCAACCGGCGCACGGAAAAAGCCAACTACAACCAGGTTGCCACGGTGGATATCCTGGGCAGGCTGCGGGACAGGCGCAGCGGGCTGGTGGGACGCCTGGACCAGTTGTCCCCCGATGATTTCGGCCGCACCGCCCACCACCCGCGGCTGGACAAACCGATGCGCACGGTGGACGCGGTCTACTTTTTTGCCGAACACGACGTCTACCACCTGGCGAGAATCACCGAACTCATCCGGAAAGGAACCCCCGCGTGACCAGGAAACTGCTGCCGACCCTGCTGCTGTCCCTCCTCGCCATTGCCGCCTGCACCACCCACCCCGTCGATCCCGACCCTGCCCTGACCGAGCTCGCCGAACTTCTCCAGATGCGACTGGACGAGGTGCGTGCTGAATCGGGCTTCCCCGGCGCCACCCTGGCCGTGGTCCTGGGTGACGGCCTGGATCAGGGAACAGGCGAATTGATTTCGGGGGTCCTGTGAGGCATAGTGGTTTTATTCACCAGCGCGGGATTTCCACCTCCATCCACAACCGTTTCGGAGACCCCGATGCCAAACCGTCGCGTACACCTCTGTCACTGGAATTCCGGGGAGACCGGCCTGGCCGCTGGACTGGTGGATTACAAGGTCTGCTCCATTGACAGCACCTGGTCCGGGCTGCGCTTTACCCGCAGGAAGGATAGGGGAGGAGGACGTTGACGTGCGTATCGCAGTGATCGGAGCCGGCGCCGTGGGCGGCTATTTTGGCGGACGCCTGGCCGAGGCCGGGGAGGACGTGGTCTTCCTCGTCCGTGGACGAACCCTCGAGACGCTTCAGGATGACGGGCTGCGGGTGATCAGCCCCAGGGGTGATTTGGCCCTCACCGGCCTCCAGGCCACCGACCGTCCCGACCTCATCGGACCGGTGGACGCTGTGCTCTTCACGGTCAAGACCTGGCAGCTGGCAGCGGTGGCCGAGTCGATCCGTCCCATGGTGGGGCCGGACACGGCGCTGATCCCCCTGCAGAACGGGGTGGAGTCGGAAGCCGAACTGTGCGACCTCTATGGCCGGGGGCAGGTGCTGGGCGCCATTTGCCGCATTATTGCCATGGCCGAAGCGCCGGGACGGATCAACCACCTGGGGGTGGAACCGTTCATCGCCCTGGGCGAGCTGGACAACAGACCGAGCCCGCGGGTTGAGCAACTGGTGAAAGCGTTCACCAATGCCGGGGTGGCGGCTCTCAGGCCGGAGAACATCCATGCCTCCATCTGGGAGAAGTTCCTCTTCGTCTCCCCCACCGCCGGGGTCTGCGCGGTGACCCGGTCCACCGTGGGAGCGGTGCGCTCAACCCCGGAGACCAGGCAGTTGCTCTCCGACGCCATGGAGGAGGTTCACCGGCTGGCCGCCGCCCGGGGAGTTCCCCTGGCCGGTGACGCGGTGGCAAAAACGCTCGATTTTTTCGACGGCTTGCCGGCCGCGGCCACATCCTCCATGCAGCGGGACATCATGGATGGCCGGCCGTCGGAGCTCGAGGCGCACATCGGTGCCACGGTGCGGCTGGGCGGTGAGTCCGGCGTATCCGTTCCGGCCAATGCCTTTCTCTATGCCGGCCTGCTGCCCATGGAACTGGCGGCCCGTGCGGGGGGGGATGACCAATGAAGTTTCTATTGATCCTGATGATCCTGCCCCTGCTGGCGGTCACCATACCTGGCCGCGCGGATGACACTATCCCCAAACCCGGCCGGCATCGGACCACCATCACCCTGGAAAACGGGCTCACCCTTCGCTGCTCCCTCTCCATGCCCCAACTGAAGAAGGGTGAACAAGTTCCACTGGTGCTGGCCCTGCACTACGGCGGCGAGGTGACCCCCTGGTACAGTATGCCCTTCATGGAAATGCTGGCCGCACCGGCCTTCGAACCGCTGGGGGCAATCATCGTCGCCCCGGATTGCCCGGGCCGCGGCTGGGCTGATCCGCAAAGCGAACAGGCCGCGCTGGCCCTGGTGCAGCACATTCTCCACAACTGGCCGGCCGATCCGAAACGTGTGGCGGTCACCGGGTTCAGCATGGGCGGCATGGGCACCTGGTACCTGGCGGCCCGCCACCCCGATATCTTTTCCGCCGCCTTGCCCGTGGCCGGCAGGCCCACCGCGGGTGAGGTGGTGACCATCCCGCTCTACGCCATCCACAGCCGGCAGGACCAGGTGATCGACCTCGGCCCGGCCAAAAAGGCGGTGAAGGAGATGAAGGAGCAGGGCACGAACGCCAGGCTGGTGGTTCTGGAGGACGGCCCGACCCATTACGACACCGCCGCCTTTGCGCCGGCCCTGCGCCGGGGCACGAAGTGGCTGCAGAAGTTGTGGGCAGCGGAGATCAAAGAACCGCCGGCTGGAGAGGAGTGAGAATCGGTGCCCCAACTGGTCATCGCCTGGGTTCTCTGGTGCCTGCTGCACAGCGGGATGATCGCCGGGCCGGTGAACGAATCCCTCCGCAAAAAGCTCGGTGACCACTACCGCCTTTTCTACAACCTGACCGCGCTGGTCACCCTCGCCGCCGTGGTGCTCTACTGGAAATCCCTCCAGACCACCCTGATCTTCAGTTGGGAAGGGGTCCTGATTCCGTTGCGGCTGGGCCTGCTGGCCGCCAGCGGATATTTCTTCTTCACCGGGGCCGGGCAATACGACATGAAGCAGTTCCTCGGCCTCAGGGGGTCGGCCGGCGGCACCACACTGACCGGTGATGGAACGATCAGCCGCAGCGGCATTCTCGGCCGAACCAGGCACCCCTGGTATCTGGGGGCCCTGCTCTTCATCTGGACCGTTTCCCGGGATATCGATACCGCCGCCCTGGTCTCCAACCTGATCCTCACCGCCTATCTGCTGATCGGAACGCTGCTGGAGGAACGGAAACTGGCTGCCGAATTCGGTGAACAGTACCGCCGCTACCAACAGGAAGTGCCGATGCTCATTCCCCTGCCGCTCACCGGCCGCTGGCGGCAGATCCGACGGGTCCTCGGGCTGGCCCTGGCTGCAGCCTTCCTGGGGGTGAACCTCGCGGCCTTCCTCCACGCCGGGGCGATGACCCGCTTCGAGGAGAACGGAGTGCGAACCCCGCCGCCGGAAAACCTCAGCATCCTTCAGGCGGCCCGGACCCTGCTCACCGGTGTCAGCCTGCCCCGTCCCGAGGGCATCGCCACACCGGCCGACCTGGGTCTGACCTTTGCCACCCACAGCTTTTCCGGTAGCAGCGGCCACCGGCTGGAAGCATGGCACATCCCCGGGCCGGGAAAAGGACGGGCTCTGATCCTGCTCTTCCACGGCTACGCGGCGTGGAAGGCGGATCTTCTGCCCACCGCCGCCCGCCTCCACGCCCTGGGCTGCGATGTGGTGCTGGTGGACTTTTACGGCTCGGGGGGCTCCACCGGCAGCGGCACCACCATCGGCTATCGGGAAAGCGGGGACGCGGCGGCGGCCTGCCGATTTGCGCGTGAGCGGTGGCCCGAGAGTCCGGTGGTGCTCTACGGGCTGTCCATGGGCGGGGCAGCGGTGCTGCGGGCCGTGGCGGTTGAAGGAGCGGCACCGCAGGCCGTGGTGGTGGAGAGCTGCTTTGACACACTGCTCAACACCGTGCGCAGCCGGTTTCGCGCCATGCACCTGCCGCCATCACCGCTGGCCGAACTGCTGGTTTTCTGGGGCGGTGTGCGCGGCGGGTTCAACGCATTCGGACACAATCCAGTGGCATACGCTTCCCGGGTGAGCTGTCCAGCCCTGTTGCTCTGCGGGGCGAACGACCAGCGGATCTCCACCACCGAATCGAAAGGCCTGTATGATGCCCTGGCCGGACCGAAGCGGTACTCGGAGTACCCTGATGCCGGCCACCAGCCCCTGGCCACGGCGGACGAGGGGCGGTGGCGAGAGGACATGACCTGGGTGCTGGACGCGGCCGCTGCCGCTGCCGGAGGGGGAACATGATCGCCTGTCTCATCCAGGGGATTGGGCTGGGATTTGCCGGAGCGGTGCAACCGGGGCCGTTCCAGGCCTACGCCATCGCCGAGACGCTGAAGAATGGCTGGCGCCGCTCGGTCTGGATCTCCCTGGCCCCGCTGATCAGCGACGGCCCGATCATCCTGCTGGTGCTGCTGGTGCTCAGCCGCGTGCCCCCTTCACTCCAACGGTCACTGCACATTGTCAGCGGCCTCTTCCTGCTCTGGTTGGCCTGGGGGGCCTTCAGCAGCTGGCGTGTGGCACGGCAACGGCAGGCCATTCCCCAGGACCCCGGCGGGACCACCATGGTCAAGGCGGTGGTGATGAACCTTATCAGCCCCGGCCCATACATCTACTGGAGCCTGGTGGCCGGCCCGCTCTTTCTCGAGGCCTTCCGTTCAGCGCCATCAAGAGGAATCGGATTCCTGTTCGGCTTTTACGGCACCCTGGTGGGGACCTTTGCCCTGATCATCCTCGTCTTCGGCAAGGCGCGGGACCTGGGGCCCAAGGTGACCCGGGTGCTGCTGGGCGCTTCAGCCCTCGCCCTGGCCGGCTTTGCCCTGTTCCAGCTCTGGCGGGGGATCACAGGATGAAAAAGAATGGGGTCAGGTACTTTTCATTTTCATGACCTGACACCAGGGGTTTTGCACGACGAGGGGAAATGCTGCGACATCGATTCAAACCGGCGGTTCCCAAACGGTGGCTGCTGGCCCTGGCCGGGCTGGTCTGGACAGTGGTCGGTCTGGGTCTGGGCCGGCTGGCCCTGGGCTGGCTGGCTGTTGTGCCGCTGCCCTGGTCCGTGCTCCTGGGCCTCTGCGGCCTGTTCCTCGGCCTGCTGATCCACCGGTTCAACTTCTCCCGGGTGGCCCGAAAGAACATCGAACGGATCTGCCGCAGCAGCGAACGACCCTGTCTCTTCTCCTTCCAGGCCTGGCACAGCTGGCTGCTGGTGGCCCTGATGATCGCCCTCGGCGTGACCCTGCGCCACTCACCACTCCCCCGCCCGATCCTGGCGGTACTCTATGCGGCCATCGGCACGGCGCTCTTTGCCGGAAGCCTGCAATACTACCGCCGCCTGTGGCTGTCGGGGCATGACAAGGCGGACTGTTGAGGATATAGTGGCTCCAGTGGATCCAACCGTATTTCACCTCTGGTAACAAGTCGGATGATCTTCAATCTGACCCAGCTGCCCCCGCGGGGGCCAGGGAGGCCGGTATCATGAAGTTTTTCACCCGCTCAGGACTGACCCTGCTCGCCGTCTGTATCGCCATTTCACTGATCCAGTTGCCGCCGGCCCTCTGCGGCACCCTCGACGGCATCACCATGCCGGACACCGCCACCGTGGGCGGAAAAGAGTTGCAGCTCAATGGCCTGGGCACCCGCAAAGCCACCTTTCTCAAGGTCAAGGTCTACGTGATGGGCCTCTACCTGGAGAACAAGAGCCAGGACGGTCAGGCCATCGCCGCTTCAGACCAGGCCAAGAAGATCGTGATGCACTTTGTCCGCGCAGTGGCCGAATCCGACCTCCAGGACGCCTGGCAGGAGGGCTTCGAAAAGAACACCGCCAGCATCGATTCGATCAAGACCCAGATACACGAATTCCATGGGATGCAGGCCTCGGTGGAGGAAGGCGACCAGATGGTCATCGAGTTTCTGGACGACACAGTGACCGTTTCCGTAAAGGGAGAGGTGAAGGGGACGATAACCGGCCGGGAGTTCCAGTCGGCCCTGCTCCTGATCTGGCTCGGTGACGAGCCGCCCAACAAGGATCTCAAGCAGGGGGTTCTGGGCAAGTAACAGCGGCAGCTTTCCAGGAAACGGTTCAAGGATGTCACCACGGCAGGTCATGTCACTGCTGGTTTTCGCAATGGCCCTGGCCGCGGCTGGCTGCGGCGGGGTCGGGATGGCCAGACCTGACAGACCCGCGGCACCGCCCGCTCCCACACCCGAGATCCTCATCCCGGCCGGAGAGTTCGTGATGGGGATCGAGGGCGAAGGATCCAGCAGTCCGGCCCATACCGTATACCTCGACGCCTTCTACCTCGACCGGCACGAGGTGACCAACTCCCATTACCTCGCTTTCTGCCAGGCCACCGACCGCAAACTCCCCGAATTCTGGGGCATGGACCGCTACCACAGCGGCCCGGACTGGCCCCGCCATCCGGTGGTGGGTGTGAGCTGGGCCGACGCCGGGGACTACGCCAAATGGATCGGCAAGCGGCTGCCCTCGGAGGCGGAGTTCGAACGTGCGGCCCGGGGCGGGGTAGACGGAAAGAAGTTCTACTGGGGGGACGAGGTCGATGCCTCGCACACCAACTACGCCAAGTCCGAACACCAGGCCCCGGTGGAAGTGGAGAGCTACCCGCCCAACGGCTTCGGGCTCCACGACATGTCGGGCAACGTCGCCGAGTGGGTCATCGACCGCTACGATGCCGGCTACTACGCGATATCCCCGGCAGAGAACCCCCTCGGCCCGGAGAAGGGCCGCTTCCGGGTGATCCGCGGCGGTGGCTGGCACACCGGCCCGGGGTGCACACCGCTGCACTTCCGCAACGGCCTGCCTTCAAACTGGGTCGATATCGCCGTCGGATTCCGCTGTGCCCGCGACGCCGAAGATCCGGACTGACCACACCGCCCGGTTGTGCTAGAATTTCAAGGCAAACAAACGTTGAATTTTCCACCCCCCAGGTGCGCCCGGAGGCACCACAGAGGTTCCTAAGGCAATGAAACCCCCAGGCAACGAACAAAAACCGGAAACCGAAGCAGCCGTCCAGCTCGATTTCATCCGCGCCATGGTGGCCGACGACCTGGCCCAGGGGAAGGTCGAGGGATGTGTGCACACCCGCTTCCCCCCCGAGCCCAATGGCTACCTGCACATCGGCCACGCCAAGTCGATCTGCCTCAACTTCGGCATCGCCGCCGAATACGGCGGGCTGTGCAACCTGCGTTTTGACGACTCGAACCCCGAGACCGAAGATATGGAATACGTGGAGTCGATCAAGGAGGATGTGCGCTGGCTCGGCTTCGACTGGCAGGACCGCCTCTACCATGCCTCGGACTATTTCGAGCGGCTCTACCAGTTTGCCGAGGAACTGATCTCTAAGGGCCTGGCCTACGTGGACGACCAGAGCGAGGATGAGATCAGGCAGAACCGGGGCACGGTGAAGCAGGCCGGCACCCCCAGCCCGAACCGCGAGCGCACGGTGGAGGAGAACCTCGACCTCTTCCGCCGCATGCGGGCCGGTGAGTTTCCCGATGGGGCCCGCGTGCTGCGGGCGAAGATCGACATGGCCGCGCCCAACATGAAGATGCGCGACCCGTTGATCTACCGCATCCGCCACCAGAGCCACTACCGCACCGGCGACACCTGGTGCATCTACCCGATGTATGACTTCACCCACTGCCTCTCCGACGCCCTGGAGGGAATCACCCACTCGGTCTGCACCCTGGAGTTCGAAAACAACCGCGAGATCTACGACTGGATCATCGAAAAACTGGACGTGCCCCACACCCCGAAGCAGATCGAGTTCGCCCGCCTTAATCTCAGCCGCACGCTGATGAGCAAACGCAAGCTGCTCAAGCTGGTGGAGGACGGCGTGGTGGACGGCTGGGACGACCCGCGGATGCCCACCATCTCCGGCCTGCGCCGCCGGGGCTATACCCCGGAAGCGATCCGCGCCTTTTGCGACCGCATCGGAGTGGCCAAACGGGACAGCGAGGTGGACGTGGCCCTGCTGGAGTTCCACATCCGCGAAGACCTCAACAAACGGGCCACCCGGTTGATGGCCGTCCTCGACCCGTTAAAGGTGGTGATCACCACCTACCCCGAGGGCCAGGTGGAGGAACTGGAAGCAGAGAACAACCCCGAGGACGAAACCGCCGGCACACGGATGGTGTCCTTCTCCCGAGAGATCTGGATCGAGCGAACCGACTTTCTCGAGGATCCGCCAAAAAAATTCTTCCGCATGTCCCCGGGACGCGAAGTGCGGCTGAAGCATGCGTACTACATCACCTGTGATGAGGTGATCAAGGACGAGAACGGCGAGATCGTCGAATTGCGCTGCTCCCACGACCCCGCCTCCCGCGGCGGCGGCACCGAGGACGGCCGGCGGGTCAAGGGAACCCTGCACTGGGTCTCGGCGGAACATGCGGTGGATGCCGAGGTCCGGCTTTTCGACCACCTGCTGGCCGAGGCCGAGGAGGATGCAGAGCCGGGGATGAACCCCGACTCGCTGAAAGTGCTCACCGGCTGTAAACTGGAGTCGGCGCTGGCTCAGCTCGAACCGGGCACACACTGCCAGTTCATGCGTACGGGCTACTTCAATGCCGACAGCCGGGATTCCAGGCCCGGAGCTCCGGTGTTCAACCGCACGGTGACCCTGCGCGACAGCTGGGCCAAGATCAAGAAGAAGTCGCAAAAGAAATGATAATATGACCATAGGCAGCATGGGGGGGCCATGAGCACCAACAACCACACCGATGGGACCGACACCGGCCTCAGTGTGTATCTGAACGGCGTGGTGGCCAACGATGAGTGCTGACAGGCTATTAACGTGGGCACCGGCGGCACCTTCAGCGGTACCACCGAGTGCGCAAGGAACTTTGTCGACGTCACCGCGGACTGCATCGATTACGCCACCAGCGGCCCGGAAGCCGTGTATTCGTTCTACGCCAACGATGGCGACACCCTCAACCTGACCCTGACGCCGACCACCGACTGGGATCCGGCCCTCTACGTCATCAGCGACTGCTACGATCCGGTGAACAGCTGTGTCGGCGGCGCCGACGCCGGCCTCATCGGTGACCCGGAAACCGCAACGCTGACCTTCAATTGCGGCGGCTACTACTACATCATGGCCGACTCCTATTATGCGAGCGGTGCCAGTTCTGCCGGTGACTTCGACCTCGACGTGGCGATCACCCCGGCCACCCCGGTGGACACCTTCGACGTGAGCATGGTCTGCGACACGGCTACGCTGACCCTGCCCACGCAGACCCAGGTCCGTGTCTATGTCACAAGCACCTTCGATTCTCCCCGCCAGATCTGCGGGAACATTAGTGTGACGACCTGCAGCGGCGCGCACATCTCCTACCTCCGTGCGGGCAACATGGTTGTCCTCGGCGGTGAGACCAAGTTCATCGGTTGGGGCCAGTATATCCCCGCCCTGCCGCCGACCTGTGACTGCACCCTGGTCTTCGACGTCGATGCCACCGACTGCACGTATTGCGAGGATGCAGGACTGGACGCGGCCGGCTGGAACGAGACCGCCACCTGCGGGGTCACCACTTACTGCCCGTAAGTGATCACTACCGTCGGCGCCCCGATCAGGGGCGCCGACATTTGACTTCCACCAACGGGGGCCGCCCAGCGGCCCCCGTTTTTTACTGTCCGGCAGTTTGCCAGGGGACTGAAAAAATTGAATTATTTGGTGATCCGGTGTCCACTCCCAGAAGATGTATACTGTCTCCAGCCATGGAACCAGACATCGATACACCACCGAGGTGGATATGATGAAGCCTGCCCTGTTGGTCGTAACGACACTCCTTCTCCTCCTTCCGGCGCTGCTCCAGGCCGACTCACCAGCACAGACCACCGATGATCCGACACTGGATCAGCTGGCCTGGCTGGCCGGCCACTGGCACGGCGGTTCGGCCGGACGGGTCACCGAAGAACTGTGGCTGCCCCCGTCGGGGGGCCTGATGCTCGGCCTGAACCGTGATGTCAGCGCCAATGGCTCAGCCTTCTTCGAATACCTGCGCATCGAGCAGACAGACGAGGGTATCTTCTACGTTGCCTCGCCCCGGGGTGCAAAAGCCACTGCTTTCAAGATGGTAGAATGCAGTGAAAACAAGGCCGTCTTCGAGAACAAGACCCACGATTTCCCTCAACGGATCACCTACCAGCTGGTCACCACCGACAAACTTCAGGTCACCCTCTCGGGGGACGTGGACGGCAAAACCGAATCGCGCGGCTGGTCCTGGACCCGGCTGTCAGCGGTAGCCTCGGCCACGGGAGGAGGCAGCAAGTGAAGCTGAAGATGTTCCAGGTCGACGCCTTCACCAGCCGGCTGTTCGGCGGCAACCCGGCGGCGGTTGTGCTGCTGGACGAGAAGATCCCCGACGGGGTGATGCAAAACATCGCCGCGGAGAACAACCTGGCCGAAACCGCCTTCCTGCTCCCCGGCGACGGGGCCTGGCACCTCCGCTGGTTCACCCCCACCCTGGAGATCGACCTCTGCGGCCACGCCACCCTGGCCAGTGCCCACGTGCTCTTCGGCGAAGGCCTGGCCACCGGTGACGAGGTCATCTTCCACAGCCTCGGCGGACGCCTGGCCGTCCGGCGAACTGGCGACCTGCTGATCCTCGACTTCCCGGCCCGACCGCCGTCACCCCTGGCATTCGGTGAGGAGTATGGCAGGGCCCTGGGCGGCACACCGCTGGAAGTTCACGCCGCACGGGACCACCTGGTGCTGTTCGCCAGTGAAGCCGACGTGGCGGCGCTGAAACCGGACATGAACCTGGTGGCCGGACTGGAGGCCTTCGGCATCATCGCCACCGCCCCGGGTGACGAGGTGGACTTTGTCTCCCGCTTCTTCGCCCCCAGGGCCGGCATCCCCGAGGACCCGGTGACCGGCTCAGCCCACTGCACACTCACCCCCTTCTGGGCCGACCGGCTGGGAAAGAAGGAGCTCACGGCCCGGCAGATCTCACCACGGGGCGGAGAGCTCACGTGTGCGGTGCAGGGAGACCGGGTGCTGATCAGCGGCCACTCGGTGCAGTATCTGCAGGGAGAGATCACCATCGACTGAGGGTAGCCACTGAGTGCCGGAAGACGGAAAATCCGAGCGGGGAGGCGGCCTCTGATGCTGGATTTACCGTGCCGCCTCCGTTAGAATGACCCTATGGATCAGCAACCAAAAACCTCGGTGGGATCCCGTTTCCTGATCACCACCGCCAGCTTCATCATCGTGGTGGCCGGGATGAAGGCCGCCACGCCGATCCTGATCCCCTTCATTCTCGCCATCTTCATCGCCATCATCTGCGCCCCACTGCTCTACTGGCTCCAGCGGAAAAAAGTGCCCAACACACTGGCGGTACTGATCGTCGTGCTGGGCATCCTCGCCCTGACCAGCCTCACCGCGTATTTCGTCGGCTCCTCCATCAACAACTTCACCCGTTCGCTACCCACCTACATGGAACGCCTGCAGAGCATCCAGACCTCGCTGGTGGCCTGGCTGGAGGGGATGGATATCCAGCTGAACCGCCAGTTTCTGGAAGAGCATTTCAACCCCGGGGTGGCGCTGCAGATCTCGGCCAACATGCTCACCGGTCTCGGCGGCATGGCCACCAACATGTTCATGATCCTGCTCACCGTGGTCTTCATCCTGCTGGAGGCCGCCGGCTTCCGGGCAAAGATCCAGGCAGCGGTGGCCGACCCGAAAATGACCCTGTCCCATTTCAGCGAGTTCACCGAGAGCGTCAACCGTTACCTGGCGATCAAGACGGCGGTCAGCCTGGCCACCGGCCTGGTGATCACCATCTGGCTGGCCATCCTCGGTGTGGACTACCCGGTGCTCTGGGGCCTGCTGGCCTTCTTCCTCAACTTCGTGCCCAACATCGGCTCGATAATTGCCGCCATACCGGCGGTGCTGCTGGCCCTGATCCAGTTCGGTGTGGGCAAGACCATCGTGGTGGCCGCGGGCTACCTGGTGGTCAACATCCTGGTGGGCAGTGTCATCGAGCCGAAGTTCATGGGGCAGGGACTGGGCCTCTCCACCCTGGTGGTCTTCCTTTCCCTGATTTTCTGGGGCTGGGTGCTGGGCCCGGTGGGGATGCTGCTTTCGGTGCCGCTGACCATGATCCTCAAAATCGCCCTGGGCAGTTTCGACGACACCCGCTGGATCGCAATCATGCTCGGCTCGGCCGCCTCGGTAAAAGCGGAAAGCCGCTGAGCGAAGATCGAACCCATGTGGAGACACCAACCATGATCAAAGCGCTGAAAAGAGTGTCAGCCTGCGCCCTGCTCCTGCTGCTCTGCTGCGCCGCGGCACCCGCCGAACCGCAGCAGTCGACGGCCGCGGACCTGGCCCAGGAGATGGCCGCGCTGCGGGCCGCCATCCGGGAGCTGAGCGTGCTGATGGAGCAGATGCTCGAGCAGCAGCAGGCAACCCAGGACCAGCAGTCGATGGAGCTGGCCATGCGCCGGCTGGCCATGGCCCGGGAGGAACTGGGACCGATCAAGTCCGACCTGCGCAAGGCGGAGGAGCAGCGGCGACTGGCCCTGGAGGACCAGCAGCTGCTGGAGGCCGAACTGGACCGGGTCAACAACCAGCTGTCCCAGGCAGTGAGCGAGGGCAACGAGGAAAGGGTTCAGCAGTTGCGCAACGTGCCGGAGCAGATCAGCGTCCCACTGCAACGCTCCGCGGACCAGGTCTGGCGACTGGACCAACGGATCATCGAGCTGGAGAACGAGCTGGCCAAAAAAGAGGAGGCGCTGGTCGAACTGGGGCAGGCCATCGACCAGTGGCTGGGCATCCAGTGATGTGCGACGAACAGGAAATAAAGAGCCGGACCCAGCTCAAGCGGGAGGTGGAGGCCAAGCAGGCGCTGGGCGAACGGCTCATCGCTTTCCCCTACTCGCGGCTGGAGAAGCTCGACCTGCCGGAAGAACTGCTGGAAGCGATCCGCCTTGCCCAGCGGCTGACCAAGCGGGGGGCGCTGAAACGCCAGCGGAAATACATCGGCGCGCTGATGCGATCCCTGGAGACCGGACCCATCGAACGGGCCATGGCCGATCTGGACTACATCCGTGAACTGGATCGGCGGCGACAGCACCGGGCCGAGCAGTGCCGCGAACGGCTGCTGGAGGGCGACAGCAGTTGTCTCGAGGAGCTGATAACCGAGTTTCCCCGGTTGGACGTCCAGCACCTGCGCAGCCTGGTGCGCAATGCCGGCAAGGAAGCGGAGGCCGATAAACCGCCGCGCTCCGCCCGTCTCATCTTCCGCTATCTCACCGAACTGTTCAGTACCGGGGAGGACGAGGAACCCGCGTGACACGAATCGCCCTGGCCACCTGCCGCGACCTGCCGCGACTGACTCCCGATGACCGCATCCTGCGTGACGAGCTGCTGAGGTACGGTTTCGAGGTTGAGACAGCCCTCTGGAACGCGGAGGAAATCCAATGGAACAGCTTCGACCTGGTCATGATCCGCAGCTGCTGGGACTACCACCTGCACTGCGACCGGTTCCTGTCCTGGGCCGAAGATCTGGACCGCACCGGGGTGACACTGTGGAACCCGTTGCCGGTGGTCTGCTGGAACGCCCACAAGCGCTACCTCCGCGACCTGCAGGCGGCCGGGGTTGCGGTGGTGCCCACCTGCTGGCCAACAGCCGGGGCCGAAACCCTGTCCGACATCTTTCGGCGCACCGGCTGGGATGAGGCGGTGGTCAAACCGGCGGTCTCAGCTTCGGCTTACCAGACCTGGCGTGTGGGCCGGGACGAGGCGGTCGACCATGAAAATGAGCTGGCCCGGGCCCTGGAACAGGGGGAGGTGATGGTTCAGCGTTTCCTACCCGAGATCACCGGGCAGGGTGAGTGGTCACTGATCTTCCTCGACGGAGCTTTCAGTCACGCGGCGCTGAAACTGCCGAAACCGGGCGATTTCCGTGTCCAGCCGGACTTCGATGGTACGGTGATCCGGGGTGAGCCGTCACCGTCCCTCATCGCCGTGGCAGAGCAGGCGGTCAGGGCGGTTCCTCTCCCCTGGCACTATGCCAGGGTGGACGGGGTGGAAACCGCCGAGGGGTTCCTGCTGATGGAGCTGGAGCTCATCGAGCCGGCCCTCTATTTCGCCCAGGGGCCCGGAGCGGCCGGGACCGTGGCCCGGCTGATCGCCAGATGGGCCAAAGGACAGGTATAATTCCGAGTTGAGCAAAGAGAGGGAGGACTCCATGCGAGCGGTGAGGCTGGTGGAACAGGGGAAACCGTTGGTCGAGGTGGAACTGGACCTGCCGGAGGTGGGGCCCCACGACCTGCTGGTGCGGGTCAGGGCGGCGGGTATCTGCCACTCCGACGCTCACTACCGGGACGGCACGGTGACCCTGAAGTCACTGCCCCTCACCCCGGGGCACGAAGTGGCCGGAGTGGTGGAAAAGGCCGGTGAATCCGTGCGGGGGTTCCGGGTGGGCGACCGGGTCTGCCTGCACTACATGGCCACCTGCGGCTGCTGCTCCCACTGCAACCGGGGGAGCGAGCAGTTCTGCGACACCGGCACGATGATCGGCAACAACCGTGACGGCGGTTACGCTGAGTATATCGTGATGCCCGAACGGAGCGCCTTCCTGCTGCCCAACCAGATCCCCTTCGATCACGGGGCGATCATGATGTGCTCCTCGGCCACCTCGCTGCACGCCCTGCGCAAGGCGCGACTGGTCTCCGGGGAGACGGTGGCCGTGTTTGGCGCCGGGGGTCTGGGCACCTCGGCGATCCAGCTGGCCCGCTGCCTCGGGGCCATGGAGGTCTACGCGGTGGATATCCGGGGGAGCAAGCTGGCGGCTGCCGAATCGTACGGTGCGATTCCGGTGGACGCGTCAAAGACCGACCCGGTGGAGGAGCTCAGACGGCTGACCGGTGGCCGAGGCGTGGATGTGGCCCTGGAGCTGGTGGGCACACCACAGACCATGGAGCAGTCGTTCCGCTGTCTTGCGGTTCAGGGGCGGGCGGCGGTGGCCGGCCTGGGCAATGCCCCCTTCCAGGTACGGCCCTACCACGATCTGTTGGGCCGGGAAGCCGAGATCATCGGGGTCTCCGACCACCTGGCCTCGGAGATCCCCCAGTTGCTGGACTGGGCCGGCCGCGGCGGTCTGGACCTCTCCCGGGCGGTGACCCGCAGCGTGCCGCTCGAGGCTGGTGCGATCAACAGTGTGCTGGATGATCTGATGAAATACGGCAGTGACGTGCGGGTGGTGATCACCCCCTGAAGAACGGAGTGACCGGTGACCGGACAGACCTTGATCAGCGCCGACCAGCAGTGGGCCCTCTGGGCAGTTCTGCTGGCTTCCGCAGCCTTCGGGCTCTGGGCCGAGCGGACCCGCTGGGGAGCAAAGATCTCCGGGGCGGTGATCTCGATCCTCACCACCTTTGTTCTCTCCAACTGCCTGGTCATCCCCGCCTCGTCGCCGGTCTATGACACGGTCTGGGGCTACATCGTCCCGCTGGCCATCCCCCTGCTGCTCTTCCGGGCCGACCTGCGGAAGATCCTGCGCGAGTCGGGGCCCACACTGCTGGCCTTCGGCTTCGGCGCAGTGGGTACGGTGATCGGCACCTGGATCGCCTTCAAACTGGTCCCGCTGGGTGAGGAAGGCTGGAAACTGGCCGGGATCTTCTGCTCGACCTACGTCGGCGGCTCGATCAACTACGTGGCCGCGGCCGAAGCGCTGGAAATGCATTCCGGGGACCTGCTCACCGCCGGCATCGCCGCGGACAACCTGGTGATGACCCTCTACTTCCTGCTGCTCTTCGCCATCCCCTCCATCGGCTTTCTCACCCGGTGGTTTCCCAACCGGCACGAGGAGGCGGCCCGGGATATCGACACCATCAGCGAAGCGCCGCTGGCCCGCCGGGGCCGGATCACTCCCCTGAGCATGGCCCAGGCCCTGGCCCTGGCCGGTCTGGTCTGTGCCGTGGGCTTCGGGCTGGCCCAGCTGGCCGGCAACCGGGCACTGGGTATCCTGATCATCACCGCCATCATGGTGACCCTGGCCACGGTCTTCCCCTCGAAGCTGGGGGCAGTCAACGGCCCCGGCACCATGGGGACCCTGTTGATGCAGGTCTTTTTTGCCGCCCTCGGGGCCAGCGCCAACATTCTCGTGGTGCTCACCGTGGGGCCAAGGCTCTTTGTTTTTGCCGCCCTGATCCTGCTGGTCCACCTGGTCTTTCTGCTGGTGGCCGGCCGGCTGTGCAAACTGGACCTGGCCGAACTGGTGATCGCCTCCAACGCCAACATGGGCGGACCCACCACCGCGGCGGCCATGGCGGTGGCTCGCCGCTGGGAAGCGCTGGTCATCCCGGCGGTGCTCTGCGGCACCCTGGGCTACGCCGTGGCCACCTTCATCGGGGTGGGTGTGGGTTTCTGGCTCAAGTGAGGCTCTGATGTCGCTCTACTCAGGATTCGCCGAATATTACGAGCAAATCTTCCCCTTCCGCGAGGAGGTCTACGGGTTCATTCGCTCCTGCCTGCCGGAACGGACGTCGCTGAAAGTCCTCGACCTCGGCTGCGGCCCCGGCCATTACTGCGGCCGGTTCGCCGCCGACGGTGCCGAGACAACGGGGCTGGACCTGGACCGGGAGATGATCGCCGAAGCCCGTTCCCGCTATCCGGACGTGGAGTTCCACTGCCTGGACATGGAGCGGGCCGGCAGCCTGGGCAGCGGGTTCCACGGGATGTACTGCATCGGCAACGTGGCCGCCCACCTGCCGGCGGACCGCTTTGCCGACCTGCTGGCCCGGCTGAGCCGGATGGTGGAACCGGGCGGCACCTGGATCATGCAGGTGGTGAACTGGGACCGCATCCTGCACCAGGGGAAGCAGGAGTTTCCGGCAAAACCCTTCTCCGGCCCGGGAAACGAGTTCCGCCGCAGCTATCCAAAAATCAGCGAGCAACAGGTGTCCTTCCGGGTCGAGCTGGTGCTGGGGGGCGAGGTTCGTTTCACCGAGGAAACAACCCTCCACCCAGTCCGTTCCGAGCACCTGGTGGACATGCACCGCAAGGCCGGGTTTCGCCGTACCGAGCTCTTTGCCGACTTTCGCGGCAAGCCCTTCGATCCGGAGCAGGCCGGGGGGATGATTCTCGTGGCCAGGAGGTGAACACGATGGAAGAACGATTCGTGGATCTGGAGACGAGGCTGACCTACCAGGAGCGGACCATCGAGGAGCTGAACGAAGTGGTCACCCGCCAGCAGGGGCAGATCGACGTGCTGGAAGAGAAAATGGAAGCCATTGTCGGCCACCTCAGGGAAACCTCCTCCCCGGTGGAGGGAGAAGCAGGGGATGAACCGCCACCTCCCCACTACTGACACATTGTCAATGTGAGGGCAAAAATGGGGACTGGCTCACGATTTCCACGGGAAATCGGTGCCTGTCCCCGATTTTTGCTCACCATGACGTTACTTGACATTCGCACGGTCTGAAACAAGAATATTGTTCCACCGGAGGAACGATGCCGATACCGCACCTTGAACAACTGATAGGCCCGATGCGCCGCGCCGGCGCCATCGCCGTTGACCAGCAGAACACCCTGGACTACGACCAGCGGCAGTTCAAGGCGGACGGATCGGTGGTCACCCGCGCCGACCACCTGGTGGAGGAGTTTCTCACCGGAGAAATCCGCCGGCTCTACCCCGACACCAACATCATCTCCGAAGAAACCGTCCGCGACTACCAGGTAACCCGCGACTTCACCTTTGCCATCGACCCGGTGGACGGCACCGACTCCTTCTCCCGGGGCATGCCCGGCTGGTGCGTTTCGGTGGGGCTGCTGGATGAAGCGCTGACCCCGGTGGGCGGGCTGGTTTTCGCCCCGCGGCTGGGGCTCTTCTTCTTTGCCGACGTGGGCCTGGAGGCCACCTGTAACGGTCGTCGCATCGAAGTGCCTCACCCCGGCGATCCCATATCCTCCAAGACCAACATCATGGTCTACTCGCGAATTCACCAGCACATGGATATGAGCCGTTTTCCGGGGAAGTGCCGCAACCTGGGCAGTGCCGCACTGCACCTCTGCTGCCCGCTGATCTACCCCGGTATTTCGGCAGCGATGGAGAACCGCCGGGTGCACATCTGGGATATCGCCGGCTCCCACGCGGTGAACATCTCGGTGGGTCTCGACTTCGAACTGCTGCGCGGCGGACCGGTGGACTACGCCGGTATGGTCCACGGCGAAGAGCTGGGGGGCTTTATCCTTGCCGGTCACCTGGCGGCAGTGAAGGACCTGCGAGAGCTGGTCCGTCGCCTGCCCGGCCCGACACCCTGAGCCCGGAGTCTGAACAACCACCCTGCCCCTGACCGGAGACCGCCATGGAAGAAATCGTAAAAGTCTGCCCCGCCTGCGGGGCTGAATACCTGCCGCACATCGAATGCTGTGCCGATTGTGGGACAACCCTGGTCCTCCCCGGGCAGCCGGCGGTCATGGCCGCACCAGCTGCCGCACACCCGCCCCCGGAAACCCGCGACCTGGTCTGCATCCGGGTGGCCGACCTGGACTGGGCCAGGAGACTGGGAGCCCGCCTGGAGCGGGCCGGCATCGACCACATGCTGGAGGCCCAGGAGACCCCGGGGGCCAAGTGCTGCCACGGGGCCGGCCGCTTCCGCGTGCTGGTGCGACGGCCGGATGCCGAGGCGGCGGCCGGCATCGACGCCGAACAACTGGGTGTCGACGTGCCCGAAATGGAAGGGGTACCGGCGGGCCAGACAAGTGCCGAAACCTGTCCGGCCTGCGGAGACCCGGCCCCGAAAAGCGCCGCCGAGTGCCCCTCATGCGGCCTGGCCCTGGTGGTGGAGATCGAGGGTTGCCCGGGGTGCGGCGCCGCTCTGCCACCGGGAGCGAAGCAGTGCCCCAACTGCGGCCGGTCCGGTCAGCAATGCTGCTGAAGTAGCATCACCAGGAGTTGCAGCCCAATGGTGCCCTTCCCCATCAAGGACAAGCTGGTGGTGGCCATCGCCTCCAGCGCGCTGTTCGACCTCACCGAGGCCGACCGGATCTACCGCGAGCAGGGTCTGGAGGAATACCGGCGCCACCAGCGGGAACACGAACGGTCCCCGCTGGCCCCCGGTGTGGCCTTCCCCTTCATCAAGCGGCTGCTGGGGCTCAACGGCCAGCGGGAGGAGGACCGCCCGGTGGAAGTGATCCTCCTCTCACGCAACGACCCTGACACCGGGCTGCGGGCCTTCCGTTCCATGGCGGCCCACGGCCTGGACATCACCCGCGGCACCTTCCTCAGCGGCCGGCCGCCCTGGCGTTACCTTGACGCCTTCAACGCCAGCCTGTTCCTCTCCGCCGACCAGGCGGACATCCGGGATGCCATCCGGCACGGCTGCCCGGCGGGCCTGGTGCTCAATTCAAAATACGTCGACGAGGAGAGTGACGACGAATTGCGGGTGGCCTTTGACTTCGACGGCGTGGTGGTGGATGACGCGGCGGAAAACGTCTTCCGCACCGAGGGGCTGGCCGGATTCCAGGACAGCGAGGCGGAACAGGCCGCAACCGCCCACAGCCCCGGCCCGCTGACCCGGCTCTTCCGGGAGATCGCCGCCCTGCAGCAATGGGAGACGGAGCGGCAGCGGCGGGAACCGGGCTACCAGCCGAAGATTCGCACCGCCATCATCACGTCGCGGGGTGCCCCGGCCCACGAACGGGTGGTGACCACCCTGCGCGCCTGGGGCATCCGGGTGGATGAAACCCTGTTTCTCGGCGGGATGGAGAAACTGCCGGTGCTGGAGGTTTTCCGGCCGCACATCTTCTTCGACGATCAGATGATCCACGCCGGCCCGGCTTCCGGTGCGGTGCCCGCCGTCCACGTGCCCTTTGGCGCACTCAACGAAATGGATGACTGATCGGCCTCCCCCCCGTCTCCTGGCTCAGCAGCCGGCGGAAGTCCTCCTCGGTATTCACCCCGGAGAAGGCCCCGCGGTCAGCTGTCTCGCAGGGGATAATCCGTCCGGGATCGGCGCGCAGCAGATCGCGCAGGCCGTCCCCCCCTTCCGGCAGGTCGAGAATCTCCTGGAAACAGGTCCGCCCCACCAGCAACGGGTGGCCACCACAGCCCCGGCGGCGCAGTTGCACCACGGGCCGTTCCGCATCCGCGGAAAACAGGTCGATCTGACGTCGAACGGTGTGCGGGTGAACCAGCGGGTGGTCCACCGGCTGGACCAGCATGGCCTGCCAGTCGTCGGGGATGACGGCCATCCCGGCCTTGAGCGAGGCCAGCGGCTCGGCCGTGGGTGCGGGGGGCACCACCAGTTCCAGCCCGGGAACGGCCAGCGCTGCGGCCCGGGGCCTGAGCTCCGATGATACCACCGCCAGCACTTGGTCCACGCCGGCGGAGCGAAAAGTCCCGGTGAGCAGGGCGAGAAAGGATGTGCCGCCCACCTTGAGCAGGGCCTTGGGCCTCCCACCCATCCGCCGGGAGGCTCCGGCGGCGAGGATCACCGCCCCGACTACCATGAGAGTTCCGCCGGTATGCGGCGTCCGGAACGGAGGGCGATGATTTCGGCGGCGATGGCCACGGCGATCTCCCCGGGGGTCCGGCCGCCGAGGTCCAGGCCCACCGGGGCGCGCAGGATGTCCAGAAGCTCCGGCGGGACGCCGTCGGCCAGCAGGGCATCACGGGTCTTCTTCACCTTGGCGCGGGATCCGATCATCCCCAGGTAGCCGGGTCGGGTCTGGATCACGGCCCGTACCGCATCCAGGTCGTGGCAGTGCTGGTGGGTCACCACCACCACCGAGTCCCGGGGGCCGATGGCCAGCTGTCCGGCCGCCTCTGCAGGCATGGCACAGATCGTGCGGGAACCGGGGAATCGGTCCGCGGCGGAGAACTCGGCCCGTTCATCGACGATCACGGCCTGGATACCCAGCAGCGGAGAGATCCGGTGGAGAGCCAGACCGATGTGCCCGCCACCGAACACCACCAGCCGGCCGGCCGGGAGCAGGGGTTCGAGATACACCGAGGCGCTGCCCCCGCAGTTCATGCCCAGGTCCTTGCCCAGGCTGAAGGAGAGGAGTTTCGGTTCGCCGGCAGCCAGCACCCCCGGAGCCTCATCGAGAATCCGCTTCTCCAGGGCGCCGCCGCCCACAGTGCCCACCACTCCGTGGGGGGACACCAGCATCCAGGCCCCGGCTTCCCGGGGCACCGACCCGCTGGCGGAAACCACCACGGCCAGCACTCCCTCTTCACCGGCCTCTTCCAGGTTGCGGCAGGCCTCCAGTATCTCTCGGTCCATCTCTGGTCTCCCTGTTTCCGGGATCCTCACGACCCCGGTGAAGCAGGTGGCAACGCTATCACAATGGTTTTCAGCGGACAAGAAGGCCCGGACCGTTTCTTGACGCTCTCCGGCACCCACACATATCATAGCGAATCGAACCACTGGGGCAACGGAGGAATGGAGGTCGATAACGGTGCGGATCACCCGGCCAACCCTGCTGCTCGATGAAGAGACGGCACGGAGCAACATCGCGCGAATGGCCGGCAAAGCCCGAGCCTCCGGGGTACGATTCCGCCCGCACTTCAAGACCCACCAGTCCGCCGAGATGGGCGAGTGGTTCCGGGACTACGGGGTGGAAGCGATCACCGTCTCCTCGCTGGCCATGGCCCGCTACTTTGCCGACCACGGCTGGGAAGACATCACCCTGGCCGTACCGGTGAACCTCCGCGAACTCGAGGAGATCGACCAGTTGGCCGGACGGGTGAAGCTCGGCCTGCTGGCGGACAGCGAGGAGAGCCTCCGCGCCCTGGGGAACGCTCTCTGTCACCCGGCGGACTTCTGGATCGAAATCGATCCGGGGTATGGCCGCACCGGCATCCCCCTGGAAAATGCCGGAGCGGTCAGGCAACTGGCCCGCGTGGCTTCGGAGAGCAGGTGGTTGCGACTGCAGGGGCTGCTGACCCACGCCGGCCAGACCTACCAGGCGGCTTCGGTGGACGAGATCAGGGCCATCCACTCCGGCACCGCCCAACGGCTGGGAGCCCTCCGTGACCAGCTGGCCGGTGGCGGTACCCACCACCGCCTCTCCGTGGGGGACACCCCGGGCTGCAGCGTGACGGACCGGCTGGAAGGGGTGGACGAGATCAGGCCGGGAAACTTTGTCTTCCATGACCTGATGCAATACCGGTTGGGGGCCTGCAATTCCGGCGACATCGCCCTGACTGCCGTCTGCCCGGTGATCGGGGTCTACCCGGCCCGGGGCCGGATCGCGATCTATGGCGGGACAGTGCACCTGGGCCGTGAACCGCTGTCCGGTGCCGGAAGCGGACCGCTGTACGGTCTGGCCCTCCCCGAAGGCCGGAGGCCGGACGATGAATTCCAGGGAGCGGCAGTGCTCACCGGGTTGACCCAGGAGCATGGCATGCTCGAGGCTGGTGAGCCGATGATTTCCCAGGTACGCCCCGGCGACCTGCTCCAGGTCTACCCGGCCCACTCCTGCATCACCGCCAGCCTGCACAACCGCTACCTGACAGGCACGGGCAAAGAGATTCCCCGGTTGGCGGCGGGACACGACCGGGGTGGCGGACCATGAACGAACCGACGGAAGAGCGCCGGAAGGTGATCGAGGTCACCGACACGATCCTGATTCCCGAGGAAGAGCTGGATTTCAGTTTTGTCCGCTCATCCGGCCCCGGGGGACAGAATGTGAACAAGGTGGCCACCGCGGTGCAGTTGCGCTTCGACGTGGGCGCCTCCCCTTCCCTGCCGCCGGACGTGCGGGAGCGCCTGCTCCGTCTGGCCGGCAACCGGGTCACCGGGGAGGGGGTGCTGGTGATCGAGGCCCGGCGTTTCCGCAGCCAGCACCGCAACCGGGAGGACGCGGTGCAGCGGCTGGCCACCCTGATCCGCCGCGCCGCGGAGCGACCGAAAAAGAGACGGAAGACGAGGCCCAGCAAAGCCTCGGTGGAGCGCCGCCTGGATTCCAAGCAGCGGCGCGGTAAATTGAAGAGCAGCCGGAAGCCGCCGCGGCCCGATCGCGGCGAGGACTGAAGGAGAGGACATGCTTCGATTTCCCCACGGGACGGTGGAACCACGCCGGGTGTTCTGCATCGGACGGAATTACGGCAGCCACATCAGCGAGATGGGAGCGGCCCTGGACGACAGCTGCATCATCTTCATGAAACCGGCCACCAGCCTGGTGCCGGCCGGCCACCCGGTGACCCTGCCCCGCGAGCAGGGCGTGGTGCACCATGAGCTGGAGATGGTGGCGGCCATCGGTACCGCGGGGAAAAATATCCACCGGGATGGGGCACTCTCCCACGTCATGGGGCTCAGCCTGGGTATCGACCTGACCCTGCGCGAAGTGCAATCCGGTCTGAGGAACAAGGGCCGGCCCTGGGAGCTGTGCAAAGCCTTTGACCAGAGTGCCCCCATCGGTGACTTTGTGGCGATGGGCACGGAGGTTGATCCGGCTGCGTTACAGATGAATCTGATCGTCAACGGCGAGCGGCACCAGCACGGGAGTTCGGCCGATATGATCTACCCCCTGGAATGGCTGATCGAGATCCTCAGCGGCACCTGGGAACTGCTGCCCGGTGACCTGATCTACACCGGCACACCGGCCGGCGTGGGCCCGGTCAAACCGGGCGACACCCTGGTGGCGGAGAGCCCGCAGATCGGTCGCTTCAGCTGGACCTGTAAATGAAGAACTCGCGTTTGTCATTGCGAGATGCCCGCGATGACAAGCGCTCCTCGCGATGACGAGCTCAAGGAGTCACCGAATGAGCTTTGACTACGATTCACTGGCCCGGGACCTGAAAGCACTGCTGGGGGAAGAACGCGACCTGCTGGCCAACTCGGCCAACACCTGCGCCCTGATCTTCGAGAGGCTGCCCGGGCTCAACTGGGCCGGCTTCTACTATCTCCGGGGTGAGGAACTGGTACTGGGCCCCTTCCAGGGGAAAGCGGCCTGCGTGCGCATCGGCATGGGCCGGGGTGTCTGCGGTCAGGCGGCCCAGCAGCGGAAAACGCTGCTGGTGGAAGACGTGCACAAGTTTCCCGGCCACATCGCCTGTGACGCCGCATCGCGGTCCGAGGTGGTGGTGCCCCTGTTGCCGGCAGGCCGATTGGTGGGGGTGCTCGACCTGGACAGCCCGGAAACCGGCCGGTTCACCAGCGAGGACCGGGAGGGAGTGGAGCGGTTGGCCGCCATCTACCTGGCGGCCACCGATTTTTCGTCGCTGATCGTTGATTGACCGGTCCCCGGCGGCTCCTGTAAAGTACGGCCATGGACGAACTGCACACCCCGCTGAGCAATTGGCGTTTTCGCCTGCATGAGGTGATCTTCGAAGCCGACACCCCCGGGGGCAAGGCTTTCGACATCGCCCTCCTTGTCTGCATCGCCCTCTCCATTCTGGCCGTGCTGCTGGAGAGCGTTGCCGGCATACGCGAAGTTTACGGAGTCGCCCTGCGCCGGGTGGAGTGGGCCTTCACCATCCTCTTCACCCTGGAGTATCTGCTGCGGCTGTTGTCGGTGGGCCGGCCCTGGCGCTACGCCACCAGCTTCTACGGTGTTGTGGACGTGCTGGCCATCGTTCCCACCTATCTCAGCCTGGTGGTGGTGGGCACCCAGTCACTGCTGGTGATCCGGGCCCTGCGGTTGCTCCGCGTTTTCCGTGTGCTCAAGCTGGCCCACTTTGTGGGCGAGGCACAGGTGCTGCGCAAGGCCCTGCAGGCCAGCGCCCGGCGGATCACCGTCTTCCTCGGCACCGTCCTGATCCTGGTGCTCATCGTGGGGTCGCTGATGTATCTCATCGAGGGCGAGGAACACGGCTTCACCAGCATCCCCCAGAGTATCTACTGGGCCATCGTCACCATGACCACCGTGGGCTACGGTGACATCGCGCCCCAGACTCTGCCCGGCCGGGTTCTGGCCTCCCTGGTGATGATCATGGGGTACGGAATCATCGCCGTCCCCGCCGGACTGGTCACCATGGAACTGGCCGTGTCCGGAAAACGGAAGATCAGCACCCAGGCCTGCCCCCAATGCTCGGCCGAGGGTCACGACCCGGATGCGAGATTCTGCAAAATCTGCGGGGCCGATCTCTGACCACCACCGGAGGCACTCCATGAAAGCCCTGCTCTGCCGGCCCGGAACCCCGCTGCTGGCGGAAGACCATCCCGAACCGCGGCCGGCTGTTGGTGACGCGCTGGTTCGGATCCTGCTGGCCGGCATCTGCCGCACCGACCAGGAATTGGTACGGGGATATATGGGTTTTGACGGGGTGCTGGGCCACGAATTCGTCGGCTGGGTGGAATCGAGCCCGGACCGGCCCGAACTGGTGGGAAAGCGGGTGGTGGGCGAGATCAACTGCCCCTGCGGAGCCTGTCCTTTTTGCCGGGCCGGGCTGGGCAACCACTGCCCGGACCGGACCGTGCTGGGCATCGCCGGACGGGATGGCTGCCTGGCTGAACGGACGGCCCTGCCGGCGGCCAACCTGCACCCGGTACCGCCGGAACTGAGCGACGAGGAAGCGGTGTTCACCGAACCGCTGGCCGCCGCCTGCCGCATCCTCGAACAACTGAACCCGGGGACCGCCGGGCCGGCGCTGGTTGTTGGAGACGGCAAACTGGGCATCCTTTGCGCCTGGGTGCTCTCCGGCGACGGTGGTTGTCCTGTTACCCTGCTGGGCCGGCACCCGGAAAAACTGTCCCTGGCCGCCGATGGCGCCCCCGGCCGCATCGCCACGGCACACACCACTGACTGGTACCCGCCGTCGCCGGCCCAGCGCTTCCCCCTGGTGGTGGAGGCCAGTGGGACGGCTTCCGGACTGAACACGGCGATCGCGGCTGCCCGCCCGGGGGGCACGCTGGTGCTCAAATCGACCCTGGCCGCCGGAGAGCCACAGAATCTCACTCCGCTGGTGGTTGACGAGATCACTCTGATGGGGTCACGCTGCGGCCACTTCCCGGCCGCCCTGGCTTCCATGGCCCGCCACAACTACCCGTTGAGCCGGCTGGTCGGGGCCCGTTTCCCACTCCGCCGCGGCGTGGAAGCATTTACCGAAGCCTGCCGGCCCGCTACCCTCAAGGTGCTGGTGGACCCGGCGGCCTGACCCCGCCCGTCTTGACGGCATCGGAAGCCTGTCGTTAGAATTCACCTTCACCACTGACGTTAACCATAGCGGGGCCGGCCATGAATCATGACAAGATCGCTGTAGTGGACTTTGGCGGACAGTTCTGCCACCTCATCGCCACCAAGATCCGGAAGCTCCAGGTTCTGGCCGAGATCAAGGACCCCAAAGACCCGCTGGACTCCTTCTCCGAATACAAGGGGATTGTGCTGTCCGGAAGCCCGGCCCTGGCCTCTGCCGGCGAGGGATCACAGTTCACCGAAGGGTTGCTCGACCTGCCGCTGCCGATCATCGGCTTCTGCTTCGGGCACCAGGAGATCGCCAAACACTATGGCGGACAGGTGGAATACACCGCCCGTGAATACGGTTTCGCCAAGCTGCAGATCTATAACCAGGCCGAGATCTTTCACGGACTGGGCCCCGAGGAACAGGTCTGGATGAGCCATGGCGACTCGGTCACCGAGCTGGGAGAGGGGTTCATCGAGCTGGCCTCCAGCACCATCGGTGATGGAAGGCCGCCACACCGCAACGCGGCCATCGCCCACCCGGGCCTCAAACGCTATGGTTTCCAGTATCATCCAGAGGTGGACGACACGGTGCACGGCAGCGAGATGCTGTCCAACTTCATCTTCCGCATCTGCGGTTGCCAACCCACCTGGAAGATCAACGACTACGTGGCCGAACAGGTGGAAGCGATCCGCAGCGAGGCCGGTGACCGCAGCGTCTTCCTGCTGGCCAGCGGCGGGGTGGACTCCACGGTGACCGCACGGCTGATCGACGAGGCCCTTGGCGCCTCGCGGCTCCAGTTGCTGCACATCGACAACGGCCTGATGCGCAAGGACGAGAGCCGCCGGGTGGTGGACCGCTTCCGTGAATACGGGATGGGGGACAATCTCCACTTTATCGACGCCTCGGATACCTTTCTTCAGGCGCTGGCCGGGGTGACCGAACCGGAGCGCAAACGGCACATCATCGGCACCACCTTTATCGACGTCTTCAACAGCGAAGCCCAACGCCTGGATCTCGAGGGGTTCATGCTTGGCCAGGGCACCATCTACCCCGACACCATCGAAACCGGCGGCACCAAGCACGCCGACGTGATCAAGACCCACCATAACCGGGTGGACGTGGTGGAACAGATGATCGCCGAGGGCAAGGTGATCGAGCCTCTGCGCGAGCTCTACAAGTCCGAAGTGCGGGAACTGGGAAAACAACTGGAAATCAGCGATGACCTGCTGTACCGCCACCCCTTCCCCGGACCGGGCCTGGGCATCCGCGTCCTCTGCGCCGCAGAAGGAGAGCCCGAAGGCTACGATTCGGAGGGCGCCGGTGCGCAACTGGCCCCGATGCTCGATCCGGCCGGTCTCAGTGGGCTGCTGCTTCCCGTGCGAAGCGTGGGGGTCAAGGCTGATCTGCGGAGCTACGAATTCCCGGTGCTGCTCCACGGCACCGGGGCGGAGTGGCAAACCCTGACCACTCTGGCCGGACGGATCTGCCAGGAAGTACCTGGAGTGAACCGCTGCATCCACAACCTACTGGACGAGGTCCCCGTATCCGCTACGGTCAGGCCATGCGGGATCACCCGGGCCCGTCTCGACCTGCTCCGGGAACTGGACCAGCTGGTGATGGACGGGCTCCGCCGCCACGGCGTGATGGCCGACATCTGGCAGTGCCCCACCGTGCTGGTCCCGCTGGCGATCAACGGCAAGGGCAGCGAACTGGTGGTGGTACGGCCGATCCTCTCCGAACGGGGCATGACCGCCGCTCCGGCACCGCTCCCCGAGGCACTCCTCGACGAACTTCGTCAGGCTGTGACAGCCTTCCCCGAGGTCTCGGGCCTGGCCATCGACGTGACCACGAAACCTCCCTCCACGATTGAATGGGAGTAGAAAAGCAGGTAACGATCACCTG
>CBESOE010000027.1:0-38476 GCA_965531145.1 uncultured bacterium
AATCAGTAAATATCTCATTTCTTGCAGGATACAGTGAATCATGAAATTAGAGCTGGTTTTTCATGATTAATATCTTCACTATATACTTTCCTCTCCGGTACTTGTGTCCCTTGATTCCGATGGTTCTCCAAATTCTCCACCCGGCCTTCTTCGCTCATCTTCGGATTTCAGTTTGAGTGATATCGCAAGCTGCATGCCTATTCCTGGACACTTGATGATAATGATGATGACTTGAAAATTCCGTCCGGGGTTCAGAACAAGGCGCAGTCCCGCTGAAAAAGCGGAGCATACTCTTGTGGTATTCGAGCATTGTTCGGCGGAGTGCAACGCCGTCCGCGGGCCTCAGGCAGGGTTGTGGGACCACTTCAACCGTCTGATTCGACGGTGATTCCGAACTGGTCAAGCTTCTTGTAAAGGTTGCTGCGCGGGGTCTGGATAGCCGAAGCGGTGCGGGAGATGTTCCAGTCGTTCTCTTTCAACTTCTCCACCAGAAAGAGCCGCTCGGTCTTCTCCTTGAAATCCTTCAGCGTGGCGATCCGTGACAGATCGGGAGCCATCCCGGCGGGCCCTGCACTGGTCACCTCCCCGGGGAGGAGTACGGCCTCGATGGAGTCACCGGGAGCCATGATCACCAGCCGTTCCACCATGTTCCTCAGCTCACGCACGTTTCCCGGCCAGTGGTAGGCGGCCAGGCGCTCCAGGGCCTCGTCGGTGAAGTTCCGGGAACGGTAGTTGTTCTCGCCGCAGAAGGATTCCATGAAGTGGGCCACCAGCAGCCGGATGTCGCCGGCCCCCCGCTCTCTCAGGGAGGGGCTGCGGATGGGGACCACGTTGAGCCGGTAGTAGAGGTCGAGACGGAAGTTCCCATTCTCGATCTCCTCCTCCAGGGCCTTGTTGGTGGCGGCAAGCACCCGCACATCCACCTCCAGCACCCGGCCCGAGCCGATGGGTTCCACTTCGCCTTCCTCCAGCACCCGCAAAACCTTGGCCTGGGTGCGGAGGCTCATGTCCCCGATCTCGTCGAGGAAGAGGGTCCCGCCGCTGGCCTGGACAAATTTACCCTCGCGCTTTTCGTAGGCCCCGGTGAACGAGCCCTTTTCGTGGCCGAAGAGCTCACTCTCGATCAGTTCCTCGGGGATCGCCGCGCAGTTGACCTGGACGAAGTCCTGTTCCGCCCGCAGGCTGCCGTTGTGGATCGCCCGGGCAATCAGTTCCTTGCCGGTACCGCTCTCACCGGTGATCAGTACGGTGGCCGCGGTGGGAGCGGCGGCGGAGATCTCCTCCCGCAGACGATTGATCTGCTCGCTCTCCCCCACCATCCGGTGCCGCTGCTCGATCTGTTGCCGGAAGCCGCGGTTCTGCAGCTCGAGTTTGCGCTGCTCCAGGGAGTTGCGGACCACCAGCAGGAGGCGCTCGCGTTCCAGGGGTTTCTCGAGAAAGTCGAAGGCTCCCATGCGGGTGGCATCCACGGCGGTCTGGATGCTGCCATGGCCGGAAATGATAACCACCGGAAAACCGGTAAGCCCCTCCTTGCGCAGCCGCGAAAGCACTTCCAACCCGTCCATGCGTGGCATCTTGATGTCGAGAAAGAGGAGATCCGGCTCCTCGAGACGTACCTTTTCCAGGCCCTCCCGCCCCGATGAGGCGAAAAGACACTGGTAGCCCTCGTATTCCAGGGTCATCTTGATGGCCTGGCGGATGTCGGGATCGTCGTCGATAACCAGGATTTTATCGCCGGCCATGGTGCTCCTCCATGCCGGCCGGACACCCCTGCATCCGACCGGCTGCTGAAGTCGTAACTATTCAGTCACCTTGAGAGTCTTGAAGAAGGAGTCGTCACCGCGGTGCACGTAGAGCAGCACCAGGTCGCCGGCCTCGATCTTCTCCAGTTCCCCGTGGTATTGCTCCAGGGAGCTGATCTTCTCGCGGAAGATCTCGCCGATCACGTCGCCCTCGTGAATGTCCGCCTCACCGGCCGGGGAGAGCGGCTTCACCGCCATCACCACTACGCCGCTCACCGTTTCGCCGATGCGGTAGCGTTCGCGCATGGCCGGATTCAGCTGGTGCACGGTAAGGCCGAGAAGATCCTCTTCCACCCGGGCCTGTTTTCTCGCCTCTTCGCTTTCAATCTCTTCGTCACGTTCGGCGAGGATCACCCCGATGGCCTGGGTCTTGCCCTCCCGGAACACCTTGAGGTTCACAGTTTTGCCGGGCGGGAGGCTGGATACCATGGAGACCAGGTCGCTGGAATCCTCCACCTGGCGGCCGTTGACCTCGATGATCACGTCACCGTGCTGCAGACCGGCCTGGTCGGCGGGCAGCCCCTTGACCACTTCCTGGACGATGGCCCCCTGCCGGGTGGGCAGCTTGAACAGCTCCTGCATCTCGGGGGTGACCGCAGTGACCTTGATCCCCAGGTATCCCCGGGAGACCCGCCCCTTCTCCTTAAGCTGGGGCATGATGTCACGGGCCACGTTCACCGGCACCGCGAAGCCGATGTTCTGCGCCGCGGCGCTGATGGCGGTGTTGATGCCGATGATTTCCCCCCGGGTGTTGATCAGCGGGCCGCCGCTGTTACCGAAGTTGATCGCGGCATCGGTCTGGATGAAGTTGTCCAGCGACACATCACGGCCCTGCCCGTCGCGGTTCGAGAGGTAGGGCAGTTTCCGCCCCAGGGCGCTGACCACGCCCACCGAAACGGTGTGCTTGAAATTGTGGGGGTTGCCGATGGCCATCACCCACTCGCCGATGCGCAGGGTGTCCGAGTTACCCAGCGGCGCGAAAGGGATGTCACCATCGGAGTCGATCTTGATCAGGGCCAGGTCGGTGGGCGGATCGGTGCCCACAACCTCGGCCTTCAGCCGTGTGCCGTCGGCGAACTCCACGGTCACACTCTGGGCACCCTCGATCATGTGGTTATTGGTCAGGATGAAGCCATCCTTGTCGATGACCACGCCGGAACCACGGCCGGTCCTCTGCTGTTCCCGCTGCGGCTGCTGCTCGGGCGACTGACGGTCGGGGCCGAAGAAAAAGTCCCAGAAGGGATCACGGAACTGGTTCCGGCCGCCTTCACCGGCACGAACCACTTCAGTGGACTCGATGTAGACCACGGCGGAATTGACCCGCTCGGCAATATCGGCAAAATCGGGCATGGCGATCACCGGCACCGCGGCGGACTCCTGGGGCGGCATTGACGCCTGGCTCAATGTCGTCACGGACAACGACGCCAGGGCAACGCCCACCAGAAAGAACAACCCGGCCACGGTACCGATACGTGACACCCTCCGCTCTCCCATTCGACTGATCATGATGTACCTCCTGAATCCGGGACGGCAGTGGCCCGGTATGTGTACTCTGCTGGTCAGGGCCGGGCCAGGCCGTAAACGACCCGGGTTCTCCGGCCGGTGAATTCAGACCGATTATTTCAGTATCAAAAGGATATCAAGAATTATGCCAGAAGGCCAGAATCTTTGAAACAGCTTTAACTGTTCATATTCAATTATTTAGAAGGGGAAACAAAATATCGGCCTACCGGCGGACATGCCAGAATGGCACGGATGGCCTGAAAAAGTGACAGTGCGGGTGGAAAAGATCACCCCCCCGCGTCCTCGTCGTCCTGATAACCCTTGAGTTTCCGGTGCAGGGTGCGCAGACCGATGCCCAGCAGGTCCGCGGCTTTTGTCCGGTTCCCGCCGGTCTTCTCCAGGGCGTCGAGGATGTGGGCCCGCTCCAGTTCCTCCATGGTGGTGAACTGGTCCGGGCGGCGCCGGGCAAACGCCGGCAGTGGATCGGTGCCGGCAAGGGACTCATCCAGTCCGGCAAGCAGCTCCCCCGGAGGGATGTCGTCGAGATCGAGGTAGTCTCGCGACGAGAGGACCACCATGCTCTCGATAAGGTTGCGCAGTTCCCTGACGTTTCCCGGCCAGTTGTAGCGGATAAACCGTTTCATCAGCTCCGGGGAGATCCGCTCCGCAGATCTGCCGATGTTATTCGAACTCAACTTGAGGAAATACTCGGCGAGCAGCGGGATATCCTCATGACGCTGCCGCAGCGGGGCGATCCGAAGATAGACCACCTTGAGCCGGTAATAGAGGTCGGAACGGAATGTGCCCTGCCGGACCATCTCCTCCAGGTCCCGGTTGGTGGCCGCGATGACCCGGGTATCGATGTTGATCATGGTGGAGCCGCCCAGGCGCATGAAGGAGAGCTCCTCAATGGCGCGCAGCAGTTTGACCTGGGTCTCCGGGGCCAGGTCTCCGATCTCGTCGAGGAAGAGTGTGCCGCCGTCGGCCAACTCGAACTTGCCCACTTTTTTATCGATGGCACCGGTGAAGGATCCGCGTTCGTGGCCGAAAATCTCGCTTTCCAGAATGTCGCGGGGAATAGCCGAACAGTTGAGCGGCAGGAAGGTCTTCTCCCGGCGGTCACTGTTCTGGTGCAGGGCGTTGGCGATCAGTTCCTTGCCCGTGCCGCTCTCACCGGTGATCAGCACCGTGCTCCGGGTGGGGCCCACCATCTTGATCCGTCCGAAGAGATCCTGCATCTGCTTCGATTTGCCCAACAGTTTGTCGAACCCGAAGACGCTGTCCAATCGGTCCTGGAGAAAACGGACCTTGCGGGCCAGGGTGCGCTTTTCGATCACCGATGCGGCGCGGCTGCGCAGCAGCTTGAGGTCCACCGGCTTGGTCAGGTATTCCACCGCACCGAGCTTCATCGCCTCCACCGCGGTGTCCACGGTACCGAAACCGGTGACCAGCAGCACTCCGATCTCCATGTCCGTGGCCATGACGCGCCGGAGGACCTCCAGCCCGTTCATACCCGGCATCTTCAGGTCGGTGACCACCAGGTCGACCTCCCCGGCCGACTCCCCCACAAAGGCCACCGCCTTTTCCCCCTCGTCAAAGGTGTGTACGGTGAGGCCGCGGCGCCGGAGCGCCCGGGCCATGGACTCGCGGGAGGTGGCGTGGTCGTCCACCACCACCGCGACGCCTTCGAGTTTTCCTTGGTCAGTCACGCGGACTCCTTTCCCCCGATCATTTCCAAAAATGCTTCTTCGTCCAGAGTAGTTACGCCAAGTGACCGCGCTTTGTCCAGTTTTGATCCGGGATCGCTGCCAAAAACAACCATGTCGGTCTTTGAACTCACCGAGGAAACCACCCGCCCACCCAGGGTTTCGACCCGTTCTTTTGCCTCCGGACGCGTCATGGCGGCCAGGCTGCCGGTGAGCACAACTTTCTTCCCGGCCAGGGGCAGGTCACCGGCCCCGGCCCGGAGCGGCTCCGTCTTTTCCAGGTAGGCCGAAAGACCCGCTTCGCGGAACCGCTGGAGCATCTCCCGGTTCCCCGGGTCATCGAAGAAGGCCCTGACGCTATGGGCCACCACCGGGCCCACTTCGGGCACCGCCTCCAGTTCCTCATCACCGGCGGCGGCCAGGCCGTCCAGTGAGCCGAAGGCCTCCACCAGCTGCCGGGCCGTCCGCTCCCCCACGTGTCGCACACCGAGGGCGAAGAGATGGGCCGCGGCCGGCCGCTGCCGACTGGCCTCGATCTCGGCCAGCAGGTTCTCCGCCGACTTCTGCCCCATGCGCTCCAGTTCCTCCAACTGCTCATGCTGCAGGGTGTACAACTGGTCCAGTTGCCGCATCAGGCCCCGGCTCACCAGCTGGTCGATCACCGCCGGCCCCAGCCCCTCGATGCGCATCCCCCCCCGTCCGGCAAAATGCCGGATCGACTCCCGGATCCGCGCCGGGCAGCTGAGGTTGGGACAGCGGGAGGCCACCTCGTCCGGTTCGCGCACAACCGGTGTGCCGCAGACCGGACAGCGCGACGGCATGGCAAAGGGTACCGCATCCGGCGGCCGTTTGCCGGTGACCACCTTGACCACCTTGGGGATCACCTCGCCGCCCTTTTCCACGAAGACGGTGTCCCCTTCCCGCACGTCCTTGCGTCGCACCTCATCCTCGTTGTGCAGCGTGGCCCGGGACACGGTGGAGCCCGAGACGGCCACCGGTTCGAGTTCGGCCACCGGTGTGAGGGTGCCGGTCCGTCCCACCTGGATCACGATCTCCCACACCACCGTGGTCACCTGCTCCGCGGGAAACTTGTAGGAGATGGCCCAGCGCGGGAATTTGGCCGTCACCCCCAGGCTCTCCCAGAGACCGGTGCTGTTCACCTTGACCACCACGCCGTCGGTGTCGTAATCCAGGTCCTGCCGCCGGCCGGACCAGCTGTCGCAGAACGCCTTGACCTCGGCGATACCGCTGCAGACCTGCCGGTGTTCATTGACCTTGAGTCCCGCATCTGTCATGGCGGCCAGCGCCGCTCCCTGGGTATCGAACCGTTCCCCTCCCCAGGCCGCCACCGAGTAGAGAAAGATGTCCAGCCCGCGGCGGTCGGTTTCCGCCGGATCCAGCAGGCGAATCGACCCGGCGGCGGCATTGCGCGGGTTGGCAAAGGCCGGCTGTCCCTCGGACTCCCGCGCCGTGTTGATCTCCCTGAAGGTCTTGCGGGGCAGGTAGACCTCACCGCGCACCACCACATCCCCGGCCGGAGCAGCACCAGCCCTGAGACGCAGCGGGATGGAGCGGATGGTCCGCAGGTTGGGGGTGACATCCTCCCCCACCCGGCCGTCACCCCGGGTGACGCCCTGGATAAAAAGGCCGTCGCGATAGAGCAGGGAGACGCCAAGACCATCGATCTTCAGTTCGGCCAGATACTCCACCTGTTCGAGGCCGGCCAGTTTGAGCACCCGGCGGTGAAAATCCTCCAGGTCCTCGAGATCGTAGGAGTTGTCCAGACTGAGCATCGGCTCGGTGTGGGCCACTTCGGGAAGGTCGCCATCCAGCTTGCCACCCACCCGCCGGGTCGGCGAATCGGGGGGAACCGGGTCGGGCGACGCCTCTTCGAGATCGCGCAGTTCCCGCTCGAGCCGGTCGTATTCCACGTCGGAAATTTCGGGGTCGTTCAGCGTGTAATAACGCCACTGGTGATGGAGAATCGTCTCCCTCAACCAGGAGATCCGCTCGGCAGCTGTGCTCTTCTCGTCCACTCCGCCCCCTCTTCCCTGCTACCCGGCCACCGGCCCGGCCAGCGGCAGGGCGATGGTGAACAGGGCCCCGCCGCCCTCCCGCCGGCCGGCACTGATGGTGCCGCCGTGGGCCTCGACGATCCTCTGGGAGATGGCCAGGCCGAGGCCGGTCCCTCCCTTCTTGGTTGAATGAAAGATCTGGAAAATGCGCTCGGCCTCCTGGGGCGGAATACCCCCGCCGTTATCGGCCACTGCGATGGCCACCCCGCCGTCCTCGCGCCGGAACGCGCTGATCTCCACCGTCCCCTGATTCTCGGACACCGCATCGGCGGCGTTGATCATCACGTTGATCAACGCCTGTCGCAACTGGCCCGGATCGGCGCTGAACCGGGGGAGCCCCTGGTCCACCCGGCGGGCCAGCGACACGCCGCGGCGACGGAAGTCGGCATCGAGAAAATCAGCGACCTCGTTGACCAGCGCCGCCGGATCGAGACTTTCCGGCCGCAGTTGCTGGGGCCGGGCATAGGCCAGGAAGTCGGAGACCAGGCGTTCCAGCCGCATGATCTCCCGCCGGTTGATCTCCAGCAGATCGATGTATTCCCGGGCCCGCTCCGAGTCCTCCGGGGCGTCCTCCAGTTCCTCCTGGAGCATCTGCACGTTCATGTTCATCGCGTTGAGCGGGTTGCGGATCTCGTGGGCCAGGCCCCCGGCCAGAGTACCCACGTAGGCCAGCCGGTCTGCCATCTGTGCCTCGGCCTCCAGCTGCCGGGTCCGGTGGAGCATCCGCAGCACGTAGAGAAAGCCCACCACCAGGAAGAGCAGGCTGAGGCCGGCACCGATAAAGACATTTGTGATCAGTGAACGGCGGAGACGGGTGACCCGCTCTTCCAGCTTGGTCTCCGGCACCAGCAAGTGGACCGATGCCGCGGCGTTGCCGGCCTGATCGGCCACCGGCACCACGATGTCGTAGACCTTCTCCCCGTCATGTTCCACCACCAGTTCCCCCCGGGGCAGCCGGGCGGCACCCTGGCTCCCGTCCGGCTGCACGTCAACCGGGGGCCGGAAGACGATGCTCTTTCCCCGGAGAGAGCGGTTCTGGTAGATGACCTCACCGTCCTGATCGGTGACCACCACGTAGGAAACCATCTGCCGGCCGGTGAGTTCGTTGTCAACGTACGTGTCGAGAACCTTGTACAACTCACGGACGTGCAAAACCCCGCCGGCGAGGCCAGGGGGGAACAACTGGCCGTCGGCCGGCAGATTCTGCAGGCTGCGGGCCAGACGGCTGGCTCCCTGGCGGGAAACCTCCAGGGCTTCGGTGATCACGCTCTGGCTCAGATAACGGAAAACGAGAAACCCCACCACGCCGATGTTGGCCAGCAGCAGTACGGCAAAGAGCAGCGAGGAGGCGATCAGGCGGCGCCGGTAGGCGGGCCTGGACCGTACCGGCGGTTCGCCGGAAAACGATGCGTGTTCGCTGCTGCTGAATTCCGCCACCTTCACGTCCTTTCCATGCAGTGCCCTCAGGAAATTGTAGCAGGGAGCCAAGGCCAGTCAACCACCAGACCGTTGTTGAACAAAAAAACCCCGCCCCCCTAAGGGAGCGGGGTTTAACTATCTGGTCAGAGGCCGGGGCTTAATACATGCCGCCCATGCCGCCGCCCATACCGCCCATGCCGCCACCCATACCGCCGCCGGCCGGCATGGCAGGAGCCTTCTCCTCTTCCGGAATGTCGCAGATCAGGGCTTCGGTAGTGAGCAGCAGGCCGGCGATGCTGGCCGCGTTCTCCAGAGCGGAACGGGTCACCTTGGCCGGATCGAGGATGCCGGCTTTCAGCATGTCCACGTAATCCTCGGTGTTGGCGTCGAAGCCCATGACGTCATCGTCCAACTCGCGGACCTTGTTCACCACGATGGCGCCCTCTTGACCGGCGTTGATCGCGATCTGGCGCATCGGCTCTTCGAGGGCCCGCTTGATCAGGTTCACACCGACCCTGACGTCGCCTTCGGCCTCGACCTTGTCCACGGCATCGATGCAGCGGATCAGGACCACGCCGCCGCCGGCGACGATACCCTCTTCCACGGCCGCCTTGGTGGCGTGCATCGCGTCTTCCACGCGGGCCTTCTTCTCCTTCATCTCGGTTTCGGTGGCGGCACCGACCTTGATCACGGCCACACCACCCACCATCTTGGCCAGCCGCTCCTGCAGCTTCTCGCGGTCGTAGTCGCTGGTGGTGTCCTCGACCTGGGTGCGGATCTGCCGGACCCGGCCCTCGATGTCCTTGGTCTCACCGCCGCCCTCGACGAGGGTGGTATTGTCCTTGTCGATGTGGACCTTCTTCACGCTGCCCAGGTCGGCCAGAGTGACATTTTCCAGCTTGACACCGATGTCTTCGCTGATTACCTTGCCGCCGGTGAGAATGGCGATGTCTTCCAGCATGGCCTTGCGACGGTCACCGAACCCGGGAGCCTTGACCGCGGCCACCTTGAGGGTGCCGCGCAGTTTGTTCACCACCAGGGTGGCCAGGGCTTCGCCCTCGATGTCCTCGGCGATGATCAGCAGCGGCTGGCCGGTCTTGGCGATCTGCTCCAGAACCGGCAGCAGGTCCTTCATGTTGGAGACCTTCTTCTCGTTGAGCAGGATCACGGCGTTCTCCAGCTCGCACTCCATCCGCTCGGGGTCGGTGACGAAGTAGGGGGAGAGATAGCCGCGGTCGAACTGCATGCCCTCGACCACTTCCAGAGACGTCTCGATGCCCTTGGCCTCTTCGACGGTGATCACGCCGTCCTTGCCGACCTTGTCCATGGCCTCGGCGATGATCCCGCCGATGGTCTCGTCATTGTTGGCCGAGATGGTGCCCACCTGGGCAATGTCCTGGCCGGTGACCGGCTTGCGCAGGGTCTCGATCTTGTCCACGGCAGCCCGGACGGCCAGCTCGATGCCCCGCTTGAGGTCCATGGGGTTGGCGCCGGCGGTGACATTCTTGATCCCGTTGCGGTAGATCGACTGGGCCAGCACGGTGGCGGTGGTGGTGCCGTCACCGGCCACGTCGCTGGTCTTGGAAGCCACTTCCTTGACCATCTGGGCGCCCATGTTCTCGGTGGGATCTTCGAGCTCGATCTCCTTGGCCACGGTCACACCGTCCTTGGTGATCGTGGGGGAGCCCCATTTCTTGTCCAGCACCACGTTGCGGCCCTTGGGGCCGAGGGTGATCTTGACGGCGTCGGCGAGCTTGTTCACGCCCCTCAGCATCGCCTGCCGGGCGTTGTCATGATAGGTAATCTGCTTGGCCATTTTCTTCTCCTTTTCCGCTCACCGGCTCGGGACAGTGCCCAGGGGGCCGGACGCGGTTCAGTTTTCGCTTTCGACGGATTACTGCTGCACGATGGCCAGCACTTCGTCCTCGCGGAGGATCAGGTATTCCTGGTCGTCAAACTTGATGTCGGTCCCGGAATACTTGCCAACCAGAATACGGTCACCAACCTTGACCTGCAGGGGTGTGATCTTGCCTTCGTCGTTGATCTTGCCGTCGCCCACCGCCATCACTTCGGCTTCCATGGGCTTTTCCTTGGCCGTGTCGGGGATGATGATCCCGCCGCGAACCTGCTCAGCCGTATCGGTCCGCTTGACCAGAATCCTGTCATACAAAGGTTTGACTTTCATCCTTCTTCTCCTCTTTTCAATGAAACAGAAAACATCGATCTGTGCCCTGGCACAGGGTTAACTGGCGTCTTCGTAACCCGGACTCCTCAAGACCCGCAATCGGTGGAACCAGGAGCAGGCCGTGGGCAGTCAGGGTTAGCACTCCGCCCCGGGGAGTGCTAATCTTAAGATCGCGCCCAACCACTGTCAAGTAGAAATCAACAAAAAATGTGCTTTACTGCAGATTTGTGCGAAAACCTGACAGCCGGATACTCATATATTGAGCAACAGATGTATTTTGTTATATTTAACAACAGGAATGCTGGTGGGGTCCTGGTCCGGAAGGATCAGAAAACCTCGGCTGTGGTTCGAGGGCAAGGCGCTCGTCGCTGGAGAAGCGGAGCATACTCTTGTGGTATGTGAGCGTTCTCCAGCGGCGAGCAACGCTGCCATCGGGCCTCGGAAAAAATTTACGTCACGTCAATGAGACGTATTTCATCCTGAGCTGGTAGAGCAGGTCGCTGAGCAGCTTCTCCTCCTCGGCTTCCAGATTGCCCGAGGTCTTGTCCCGCAACATATTGAGAATGTCGATGGTGTGCTTGGCCATGGGCAGGTTCTGCTCCTGCTTGCCGCTGACGGGGTCGGGAAACTCACCGAAATGGAGCACGGCCGACGTGCCCAGGGAAAGGACGAAGTTGCTGAAATTCACTTCCATCATTGAGGGATCGATGGTGGGGTCGTCCTGGTCATCAACGGGCTCTTCCTTCGGCGCGGCGGCTTCCGGCGCTGCAGCTTCAGGTGCTGCGGCTTCAGGTGCTGCAGCTTCAGGTGCTGCGGCTTCTTTCTTGCGATCACCGTCATCGGAGAACTTCCGCTTGTCGGTCACCTTGAACCCCGAGGATTCCTCTTCACCGGCGGCCGGCCCTTCTTTTTTCTCGTCAACCATCTCTTTTCCTCCCTCGCACCAGTAATGCCGTGCCTCGTTTCAGCAGGCAGCCGTCAATATTCCAGATATCCCGGGGACAAGTGTATCACTCCCCGGCGCACAAGCTCTCCAGGACGGTGCGCAATTCGTCCCGCCCCGGTTCGTTGATCAGGTAAATCCAGTGGCCCTCCGGTCGCATGGCGCAGATCAGCGGCTCTTCGCCGGAACAGGAACCGGAAAGCGGGACGGCCCCCCGGTCAGGAAACCCCAGAACCAGGGACTCCACAATGGCCGCCTCATCCGTCCCGCTGGTAAGGGTCACCGTTACTCCCGGTATCGCCAGGCCAGCGGCTTCCAGCTGTCCCGCACCCGAGATCGTGGTGAGCCCGCAGGCCTCGAGGCCGGTGAGCAGATCGATGGTCCCCCGCATGGTCTCCTCGGACACTGCCCCGCTCTCCGGTGAATCCCCCTCCCTGAGCCAGACCCCGGTGTCGTCCTGGTGAAAGACCGCGGGCGGAAATCCGGGGCAGGCCACTGTCAGTCCATCAACCTCCCAGCTGTATCTGGGGAATGGTCGCAGTTCCCGCCAGCGCTCCGCCGGCCGGAAGGCACTCTGCACCAGGGTGGTGTCCACCTTCATCACAGTTCCGGAATCTCCGGCGGCCAGCATCCCGTCCCCGCCCTCCGCCAGCGCGCCAAATCGGGCGAGCCGTGCCGATCCGTCAGCCATGGTGAGCCCGATGGAAAAGGTTGGGCTGGAAAGGATGTCGGTGGCCCCGGCGTCGTCGGGAAATTCCAGGGCGCGACATTCGGACACCTCCCACAAGATATTTCCCACCAGTTCCCGGTCAGCGGAAAATTCCAATGGTTCGGCAATGTCCCAGTTGTCGCCCTGTCTCCGGATCACCAGCGGGGATTGTTCCGCGATCCCGATGCGAAGTTCCCGAACCTCTTCCCGCCGGAAGCGCAGCAGGCGCTTCTCTCGCAGGTCGAACAGCGTATCGGGAATCGCCGCGGTTTCCGCGGTGCCAACCTGCCCCACTGTTCCGGTATCCCGCACCGCCGCGTAGCCGGCCGCGCCAAAGGGCGCCGGGGCACCCAGCTGCAGCCGAGCCAGTTCAGTGCCGCCTTCCCCGGTCACGGTAACCGCCAGCCGGGGCGGCGCCAGGCCGTACGGGGACAGCCCGTCCTCCCCCGGCGGGAACGGGTCCTCCCGGGTGGAGAGCTGTCCCAGGGTCTCAAGCAGTTGCCGCACCACTTCAGGGTCAGCTTCCACTTCCTGCGGCACGTCCACCCGCCAGGCCGCCTCCGCCCCGGCGCGACTCACCCGCAGTTCCGGGCCACCCGCCGGTTCGATGACGATGGCCCGCACCAGCTGGTGGTCAAACTCGGAGACCAGGCGTCGAACGGCGGCCTCCTGCTCCGCATCCTTTTCGCTGCCCTTGATGTCGACGAAATAGTAGAACCCGGCAAGAAGCGCCAGGACCAGCACGGCGCCAATGAGGACATCCCGGTTCACAGCTTGCGCCTCCGCCGCCAGTAGTTCAGACCCAGCCCCAGCAGAACCAGGGGATAGCCGATTACTACCACCACCAGGATGAAACGCGACTCGGCCCAGGTGAGATCCACCGTCTCGGGCCCCGAATGGGCCCGGTCGATACTGATCAGCGACTCGTCACCGGACAGCCAGTTGACCGAGTTGAGAAAGAGGTTGCCGTTGCCCTGCTGGGGAAAGTGGGCGTTGGCGGCAAAATCGCTGTCCCCCACCAGCACCAGGCGCCCCCCCCGCTGCCCCTCGCCGGCAGCCGGCAGTTCCAGGGCCGCGGCCACGGCCAGCGGCCCGGCCACGTCCACCCCTTCGTCGAACTCCACCACCTCCAGCCCGGTCTCGGCAAAACTCTCCGGTGCGGTGTACACCAGTTCCACCACCTCCGCCGGGTGGCCGGCCCCCGAGTCGAGGGCGCCGACGGTGCGGCTCAGCGGGAAGTAGGAGATGACAGTAAACCCCTCGGTGATCGGGTGGTCGGCATAGCCCACGGCCACCGGCACCAGGATGTCGCCCACCAGGCTCTGGGAGAGCGGATCCACCACCAGGTTGCGTCCCGCCCGCAGGCCGAAAGCGGCCAGCAGTGCGTCAAGTTGGGGTTGCAGGTCCTCGCCGGGGGGATCCACCAGCAGCAGGCAGCCCCCGCCGCCCTCCACGAACTCGCGTATCATCTTCGTCTCGCCGGAGAGCAGATCGCCCTGCAGGCCGGCCAGGATCAGCACGTCGCACTCGGCGGGCACCCCGCCGTCACGGATCAGACTCACCGTGGATACCTCGAGATTCTCGCGGGCCAGGGCCGCCGCGGCCAGCCCGAAACCATCCTGGCCCCCGTCATCCGGATCGCGGCCCCCGTGGCCGGTGACAAAGAAGACTCTGCCGGCCGCGGGCCGGGTGATCTTGAGCAGCCCGTTGGTCAGCGCCTCTTCGCTGGCCTGGTCCACCGTGGTTGACCGGCCCTGGCAGAGCAGAACGGTGGTCTCGGTGGTGATCTCCAGTTCCCGTGCCTCGGCCGGATTGCGCGCGGGGTCGATCTCGCGCTGTCTGAGTTGCCCGCCGGAAGCATATTCGTACTCGGTGAGCAGGTCGATAAAGCGCTGCCGCATCTCGGCGCTGCCCGGGCTGGAAGGGCTGAAGCAGACAACAGCCTCCACCGGGGCCGGCAGCCCGTCGAGGATGGCGGTGGTCTGCTGGGTCAGGGTGAACCGGCCGGCCTCGGTCAGGTCCCAGCGGTAGTGGTGGTTGCGGGCCACCAGGTTGATCAGCAGCAGGATCGCCGCCACCACCAGGATCAGAACGGCGGTGTAGGCGCCATAACGCACCGGGCGGCTGGTAACCATCAGGGCCGCCTGCTTGCGGTTGGCCATCACGCCCCCGACAAAGCTGACCGCGGCCACCACCAGTGCGGTGAGGGGTACCCAGGGGTTCACCGCCGGCCCGATGAGATAGAACCCCAGCGCCGCCAGGCCGAAGACCGCGGCAATGGTGAAACTGTGACCGGGCTGGATTCGAGGCATGGCTCCAGTCCCCTCAGCGCTTCCAGCGCACAGCTTCCACCGCCCGGCCGGCCAGCAGCAGGAAGAAGGCGATGAAGCTCAGGTAGTAGACCAGGTGCCGGGTGTCCAGCACGCCCTTGGTGAAATCCTCGAAGTGGTCGAGGAACGATATATACGTCATCAGTTCGGCCATGGGGCCGCCAACCACGGTGGCGGCCCAGGATATGATCCAGAAGAAGAGCAGGATGGCAAAGGTCAGCACCGCGGCGATGATCTGGTTTTCGGTGATCGAAGAGGCAAAGGTTCCCACCGCCACAAAGGCGGCTCCGATGAGCAACAGGCCGAGATAGCCGGTGAGGACGGCCGGCGTCTCCGGACTGCTCACCAGGTAGAGGGTGGCCGGGAAGACCGCCGAACAGAGGAGCAGGATGACGATCATGGCCAGGGCGGCGAGATATTTGCCGGCCACCAGCTGGGCCACGGTGAGCGGCGATGTGAGCAGAAACTCGTAGGTTCCCTGCTTCTTCTCCTCGGAGAAGAGCCGCATGGTCAGCGCCGGCACCAGCAGCAGGAACAGAATCTGGGTGTTGCCGAACAGCGGGCGCAGCACCCAGCCGGTGATATTCACGTCGCCCAGCATCTCCTCGTAGGCCGGATCGCCCATATACTGGTAGATCTGGGTCGACGTGCTGGCAAAATCGGCGAGAAAAATCCAGAAAAAGCCGCCGAAGAGGAGCAGGAAGAGGGAGATCACCGTCCAGGCAATGGGCGACGAGAGGTAGGATCTCAGCTCGCGGGCGGCGATGGTCCAGACGATTCTCATTGGTCGGACAGGTCCTCTTCGGTGGTCAGCTGGAGGAACACCTCCTCCAGACTCAGGTCGTCGCTGCGCATCTCCAGCAGGCCCCAGCCGCGCTCCACCGCCACCCGGGCCAGTTCCTCGCGAACATCGTGTTCCAGGGAGTATTCCACCCGGTGGACCGTCCCCTCCCCGTCCGCTTCCTCGTTCGCGCGGAGGACGCCCTCCAGGCCGGAGAATGCGGCGCCCACTTCAGCGGCCTCGCCCCGGGCCAGCCGGACAAAGAGGCGGCGGGCCTTTTGAACCCGTGATTTGAGCCCCTCGTAGGTGTCTTCCGCCACCAGTTTCCCCTGGTTGATGATCACCACCCGCTGGCAGGTCATGGTCACCTCGGGAAGGATATGTGAACTGAGGATCACCGTGTGGTCACCGGCCAGTCCCCTGATCAGGTTGCGGATCTCGATGATCTGCAGGGGATCGAGGCCGATGGTGGGCTCGTCAAAGATCAGAACTTCCGGCTCGTGTACCAGGGCCTGGGCGATGGCCGCCCGCTGCCGAAAGCCTTTGGAAAGGTTGCGCAGGAGGCGGCCCCGCACGTCGGCCAGGCCGCAGCGTTCCATGACCCGGGAGACCCGGCCGGACACCGACCGGGGCGCCACGCCCTGGATCCGGGCGGCGAACCCCAGATACTCGGAAACGGTCATCTCGCCGTAGAGCGGTGGATTTTCCGGCTGGTAGCCGATGATGCGGCGGGCGGCCCGCCCTTCGCGACCCAGATCGAAGCCGCCCACCACGGCCCGGCCGCCGCTGGGCGGGATGAACCCGGTGAGCATCCGCATGGTGGTGGTCTTGCCCGCGCCGTTGGGGCCGAGGAACCCGAGGATCTCCCCCTTGCGGACACCGAAGGAGATGTCGTCCACCGCACGGCGATCGCCGTACAACTTGCTCAGGTTTTCCACCGTGATCATTTATCGGCGGTCCTGTCTCCGGTCACGTCCTGCCCTTCGGGGGCATCCGCCTCTTCCTGCTGCTGGTGTTCGTTGGCCAGCACCTGCTGCACGATGGCCAGCCTCTCGGAGAGTATTCTCACGCTCTCCTCGAGGGAACTGACCCGTTCCAGCAGGTGCTCGTCGAGGAAGGACGAATCGAAAAGGGTGGCGTCCTCGGCCTCCTCGGCCCAGTTGACCACCATCAGACGCGCGCGGCACTTGTGACAGTACTTGTCATCCGCATCGTTGCGTGCCCGGCACTGCTGACAAAAAATGATTTCCGTTTCTTTTGACATACCGCTCATGTTACTCCCCGGTAAACGGGCCGCCATGCCGCCCGACAAGATACCACGCCGAAATAAGGGACGAATTATATTTTCCGCCAGCAAATCCTGTCAAGAGAAGAGTGCGCCCGGTTCAGACTTGGTTTGAACAGGCGACAGGCCTCCACTACAATGTACCATACTTATTCGTTTGAAACCCGGGAGGCGGCCGGCGAGCGGCACACCATGTCGAGACAGAACAAATCCAATGCGCGGGAGAAAGCGGTGCTGGTGGGCATGGTACTGCGCGGAAAGGACCGCGAGACGGTGGAGGAGCACCTGGCCGAACTGGCCGCTCTGACCGAATCCGCCGGCGGCAAGACCGTGGCCACCCTGGTCCAGGAGCGGGCGTCCATCGATCCCCGCACCTTTATCGGCCGGGGCAAGGTGGATGAACTGCACCAGCTGGTGCTGGCTCGCGACGCCGGCCTGGTGATCTTCGACGACGACCTCCGCCCCACCCAGATCAAGACGCTGGAGGAGATCCTCGAGGTCCACGTGATGGACCGCACCGGGCTGATCCTCGACATTTTCGCCAACCGCGCCGCCACCAGCGAAGCCAAAATCCAGGTGGAACTGGCCCAGTTGCAGTATCTCCTTCCCCGGCTGGCCGGGATGTGGAGCCACCTGGAGCGGCAACGGGGCGGCATCGGACTGCGCGGTGTGGGCGAGAAACAGATCGAAACCGACCGGCGGATCATCCGCCAGCGGATCGGCCGGCTGAAAAAAGACCTGGAAAAAGTCCAGGTTCAGCGGCGCACCCGGCGGAAGAAGCGCCAGGAACACCACCTGGTGGCCCTGGTGGGCTACACCAACGCCGGGAAGTCCACCCTGTTCAACACCCTGACCACCGCCGAGGTGCGTACCGAGAACCGCCTCTTCGTCACCCTGGACACCACGGTGCGCACCCTGGCCGGCCAGGGCGGGCGACGGGTGCTGCTCAGCGATACGGTGGGTTTCATCCGCAAGCTGCCCCACCTGCTGGTGGAATCGTTCAAGGGCACCCTGGAGGAAGCGGTGGAAGCCGACCTGCTGCTGATGGTGGTGGACGCCGGCGACAAGGGCTGGCGTGACCACCTGCAGTGGAGCGCCGGGGTCCTCGATGATCTGGGGATCGGCAACAAGCAGGTGATCCACGTTTTCAACAAGATCGACCTGATCGGCGACAGCGACCGGTCATCGGTGGAAATCGGCAGCGAACATCCGCTGTCCATTGCCGTAAGTGCTACTACGGGGGAAAACATCGCCCGCCTGCGGCAGATGATCCTCCACGTGTTGACCGGCCGGGGCCACAACGGCACCGGTTCGCCTGCGCAGGCCCAGCGGACGGAATATACATGAGGCGCTCCGACCTGATTCTCTATCTCGGCATCCTGGTCCTCTTCCTGGGGCTGGTGTCGTGGTTTGTCAGTCAGGACCGGACCGCCGAACCAGCGGAACCCGCCGAAGCGCCACCCGCGGACGGTATCCCGGAGATTCCGGAACCGCCGGCCACCGTCGGGGAGACGGCCCAGACCGGAGAGCGGGAGGACGGATTGCTGGCCTTTGTCCGGGAACAGTTCCAGGCGGTCCGGCTGGAAGGCGACCGGTTGGCTGACCGGATCTGGAAAGACGGTCTCACCGACAATCAGCGGGGCTGGCTGAGCAGCATCGGCGGCCAGTTCACCCGCCTCCGTAACTTCACCCTGTCCCTGCAGTTCCTGCTGATCCTCGTCTTCACCGCCCTGCTGCTGGGCCTCTACCACCTGGTGAGCAGCGGCAAGCTGCAACGGATGATCAGGAAATCCAGCTGAACCGCTTCCGGCCGGCCTCGGCAGGGCACCCCTCCCAATCCGCACAATTAATGTACTTGATGAAATACCGACTGCATTCATCGGGGAATCAAGAAACGACTCCGGGGGGCAAATGTCAGGTGCAATAGTGCCGATACGTATGTCGAGGGTCTGGAATGCTATTGACACTGATGCCATTGCGGCAGGCCGGAGGCACACGATGAGCAACGGAAGTGGGGCCGAATACAAGCTGCTCCACCGCACCCAGTGGATCTTCCTGGTGGTATCCATCATCCCCATGGTGGTGCTGGCCTACCTCTGTGTCTGGCATCTCTTCCCCGCCCTGGGTAAGGGCCAGGCCACACTGGTGAACAGTATCTACGTCATCCTGGGCCTGACCATCCTGCTCTCGGTTCTGGGCTATATCGTTTCCCGGAAGACGGCCCTGGGCACCATCGAGACGATCAGTGAGAACAACCACCGCCTCACCAAACTGCTGGGGCTGGTCAACCGGATGAACCTGACCACCGACGAGGTCAAAGTCGAACAGGAGGCGGTGCGCGCGGCGGCACGGATCATCGATGCGGACGCGGTGCTGCTCTACCTGATGGACAACGGGGAGCTGGTCTGCCGGCACAGCACCGGAGTGCAGCTGACCCGGGGCGAGCAGCTCACCTGTGTTCCCGGCAGCGGCCCGGCCGGTCTGGCCGCACGGTCAAGGCAAGTGGTTCAATTGGACGCTTCTGAAAAAACTGATGTTCCGGCAGGACGGCCCCAGGCGCTCTCCGACCTGCAGGGCGGCCCGGCACTGGCCATTCCCCAGTTCTTCCAGAATGAACTGTTCGGCGTGCTGGAGTTGCTGCGCAACCCCGGTGGGCGTCCGTTCAGTACGGAGCGGAGACAGATGGCGGAAATCCTCAGCCAATCGGTGGCCGCGACCATAACCAGCGCCCGGTTCCACACGTCGCAGCTGAATTTCTCGGCCCACACCATCGAGCTGCTGCGTCTGGCCATGGACAGCCACATCGTCTGGAAGGGTCACCTGCAGAACGTGACCCGCTACACCTCGCTGATCGGGCGCCGGCTGGATCTCGGTGAGGAGGCCCGGCGGGAGATACATTTCGCCGCTATCCTGCACGACATCGGCCTGCTCAAACTGCGAATCGAGGGCCGGCTGCTGGACCAGCAGAAGTGCCCGGAGCTCTACCAGGAGCACCCGGTCCTGGGGGCCGAACTGGTCAAACCGATCCTGGCCTGGAAGCATGTGGCTCCCATGATCCGCCACCACCACGAGTTCTGCGACGGCAGCGGCTACCCGGACGGTCTGACCAAGGACCAGACTCCCCTCGGCTCGCGGATCATCGGTGTGACGGAAGCGTTCGACGCGATGGTCAATCCCCACTCCTACGCCGAGACTCGCTCCCCTGCGGAAGCCCTGGCCGAACTGGATCGGTACAGCGGGACACGCTACGACGAACGGGTGATCGGTGCCTTGAAAGAGGTGCTGGAACTGGAAGAGGATTGAGTGCTGTTTTCCCGCCCCGGCGTCCTCACACCGCCATCACATCAAACTGCTCGTGGTGCAGGTTGTCATCGCTCTTGACCGTGATGGTGGAGTTGAGGATCTCCTCCAGGTCCTGGACCAGGCGGTATTCGTCCTCGCGGAAGACCCGGGCCACCGCCGGATTGGCGCGGACGATGAGGTGCTTGCCCTCGATGGTGGTGCGCGACTTGAGCAACTCGCGCTGGATGTCGTAGCAGATGGTGGTCTCGGACTTGATGCGGCCCGAGCCCATGCAGTAGGGGCAGGGCTGGCAGAGCAGCCGTTCGAGGCTCTGCTTGACCCGTTTGCGGGTGATCTCCACCAGGCCGAAGTCGCTGATCTGCAGCAGCTTGGTTCGCGAGCGGTCGCTCTTCAGCTCGTTCTCCAGCGCCTCCAGCACCCTGGCCTGGTTTTCCTTCTCCTCCATGTCGATGAAGTCGAGGATGATGATCCCGCCCAGGTCGCGCAGGCGGACCTGGCGCACGATGGCCTTGACCGCCTCGAGGTTGGTGCGCACCACCGTGTCCTCCAGGCGCTTCTTGCCCACGTATTTGCCGGTGTTGACGTCGATGGCCACCAGGGCCTCGGTCTGGTTGATGACGATGTAGCCGCCCGACTTGAGCCAGACCTTGGACCTCAGGCTCTTCTCAATCTCCAGCTGGATGCCATACTCCTCGAAGATCGGGTAGTCCTTGCTGTAGAGCCGGATGCGGTTCACCAGCTCGGGCTGGATGCGGTCCATGAATTCCACGCACTCCTCGTAGGCGTTCTCGGTGTCGACCCAGACCACGGAGAAGTCGGCGGAGAAGATGTCGCGCAGGGTGCGCTGGATCAGGCCCAGGTCGCGGTGGATCACCGCCGGTGCCGAACGGCTCTCGGACTTCCGCTTGATCTCCTCCCAGATCTTCTTGAGGAATTTCACGTCGCGGGCAAAATCCTCGCTGGCCTTCCCCTCCCCTGCGGTGCGGACGATGAACCCCTCGTCCGGGCCCTTCTCCGCGCTGATCACCTCACGCAGCCGGGTGCGTTCCGCTTCGTCCTCGATGCGTCGGGAAACCCCGACGTGCTCCACCGTGGGCATGTAGACCAGGTAGCGGCCGGGAAGGGTGACGTGGGTGGTGATCCGGGCGCCCTTGCCGGCAATGGGCTCCTTGGCCACCTGGACCATGATCTCCTGCCCTTCCCGAAGCAGCTCGTCGATGGACTGGGTGCGTGGTTGGGGCTGTTCCTGGATGTGCTTCGGTTCCTCGCCGCCGACGTCAAGATCCTCCTCGTCGTCGGAGAGGACGGTCTCCGCCTCCTCGATACTGTCGATCACGTCGGCCACGTAGAGGAAGGCATCACGGTCGAGACCGATGTTGACAAAGGCCGACTGCATTCCGGGCAGCACCTTGGTCACCCGCCCCTTGAAAATATTGCCCACGATGCCGCGCTGTTTCTCCCGTTCGATGTAGATCTCGGTGAGGAGGTCGTCCTCCACCACCGCCACCCGCGTCTCCTGGGGGTTGGAATTGATGATGATTTCCTTTGACATCGCTTGTGGCTCCCGGTATCGCGGGCGATCAGTTGGTAAAACGCCGCACCCGTACGTTAAGAATCAGTCCAATGGCAATAAACGAGGATATCACCGACGACCCCCCGTAACTCATCAGGGGCAGCGGGATTCCCGTGGTGGGCATGAAGCCGATGACCATGCCCACATTGACCAGCACGTGAAAGATCAGGATCGACACCAGGCCCATGACCAGGAATATGCCGCGGCGGTCCCTGGCGCTCCGTGCCGCGTTCACCGAACGCGAAAAGAATATGAAGTATAACCCGAGAGTGAAGGCAACACCTAGGAATCCCAACTCCTCGGCGAGCACGGCGAAGATGAAGTCGGTGTGCTGCTCGGGAATGAACTTCAACTGGCTCTGGGTGCCGGACATGAAGCCCTTGCCCAGCAGGCGTCCCGAGCCCACGGCAATCTTCGACTGGGCGATCTGGTAGCCGGCGCCGAGGGGATCCGATTCCGGGTCGATAAAGGTCTTGATTCGCGCCCTCTGGTGGTCTGCCATCCCGTAGTTCCAGACGATGGGCAGCATGATCAGGCCGGCCAGGGCCAACACGCCGATGGTCTTCATCCGGATTCCGGCGAGAATGTTCACCACGGCCAGCAGTGGGACAAAGGTCAGGGCCGTGCCCAGGTCGGGCTGGATGGCGATCAGACCCACCGGCAGGGCCACCATCGCCCCGGTGACCAGCATGTTGACCCAACGGTAGCCGTCCTCCCTGATCTCGGCGCAGTAGCGGGCGAGGAACAGGGCGGTGGTAATCTTGACCAGCTCCGAAGGCTGGAAATTGAAGAACCCCAGCGGGATCCAGCTGCGGGCCCCGGAAATCGTCTTGCCGAAGATCAGCACCCCCACCAGCACAGCGATGGAGAGGATGTAGAAGTAGCCGGAGAATTCAACCCAGAAGTGGTAGTCCACGGCGAGCACGATCAGCATCAGCAGCAGGCCCACGGCAATCCACAGGGCCTGCTTGCGGTGCAGTCCCTCGTGGGCCCCGCCGTAGGTGGCGCTGAAAATCAGCGCCACGCCGATGGCGCAGATCACCAGCGTGACCACCAGGATCGACCAGTCGAAATTGAACAGGGCACGGCGATTCAGCATCGCATCACTCGTCCTCGGCGGGATCGGCCCGGGCGATCACCACCGGATCGGCCGCCTCGGGCTGAGGATGATACTTCTCGACGTATTTTTCCAGCACCTGCTGCACCACCGGTGCCGCGGTCTCCCCGCCGTGGCCGCCATGTTCGATAAATACGCAGAAGGCGATCTCGGGGTTATCTTTCGGGGCGAATCCGGAGAACCAGGCATGGGACCGCATCTCGCGGGGCATGTCCTTTGGTTTGACGCCAACCGACGCCTTGTGAATCTGGGCCGTACTGGTTTTACCGCAGACATCGAAATCTGCAACCCGGGCCCGCCGGGCCGTGCCGCCATCCACGTTGACCACCATCCACAGGGCCTCCTTGAGCACCTCGATGGTGGAGGGTTTCACCACCAGATCGCCCAGTATGTACGGCTCAAAACTCAGTCCCTTGAAGTAGCCCTCCCGGGCCTCGATCTCCTCCACCAGGTAGGGACGATAGCGGGTGCCGCCGTTGCCCACCGCGGCCATGGCCACCGCCAGCTGGATCGGAGTCACCTCAAGGTAACCCTGGCCGATGGCGATGGAGATGGTTTCACCGGGATACCACGGCTGGCCAAAGGTTTTTTTCTTCCAGGCCACCGAGGGAATGGTGCCCGGCGTCTCGGGGTCGAGGTCGATGTCGGTCCGGCTCCCCAGGCCGAAGCGGGCGGCCCACTTGTGGATGGTGTCGATGCCCAGCTGGGCCCCCAGGTGGTAAAAGTAGACGTTGCAGGACTTGTGGATCGCTTCCTTGAGGGCCACTGTGCCGTGGCCCCCGCCCCGCCAACAGTGGAAGGTGTGATTATAGATCCTCGTATGGCCGACGCAGGTCCGCGCCGAGGCCGGGGTGATCACCCCCTCTTCCAGGCCGGCGGTGGCCATGATGATCTTGAACGCCGAACCGGGTGGGTACTTGCTCTGGATCGCCCGGTTCTGCAGCGGGTGCTCGGGGTTGGAGATGATCGAGTTCCAGAACTCGCCGCTCAGACGCACGGCGAATTTATTGGGGTCGAAGACCGGGCGGGAGACCAGGGCCAGGATCCGGCCCGAATTGGGGTCGAGGAAGATGGCCGCCCCGGTGTGCTCCCCGAACGCCTCCTCGGCGGCGGCCTGGAGGTCACGGTCGATGGTCAGGCGAACGGTGCAGCCCTGGATGGGCGTCTCTCGGTCATATTCCCGAATCTCCCGGCCCAACGAGTTGACCACCATCCGTTTCAAGCCGTTGGCGCCCTGGAGTCTCTGGTTGTATCTCAGCTCCAGCCCGGCCTTGCCCACCAGATCGCCGGGGAGAAGCTCATGATCCCCTCCCGCAGCCCGTTGCACCTGCTCGGCGGTCACCTCCCCCACGTAGCCCATCAGGTGGGCCCCCAGCACGTCCCCGTCATAGTGGCGCAGGTGTTTCTGGTCCACCCGGATTCCGGCGTAGGACTCGCGGCGGGAGGAGAAGTGGGAGACCTCCTCGAGGCTCAGGTTCTCCTTGAGCAGAATCGGCCGGAATTTCCGCAGTGACTTGTACTTTTCCACCCGCTCCTCCAGCTGCTCCAGCGGCAGCTCCACCACCCGGGAGACCGCGGCGAGCAGTTCCTCCTGGGGGATCAGCATGTCCTCACGGATCAGCTCGAGATCGAAGGAGAGGGTGTTGCCAGCCAGGACACGCCCCTCACGATCGAGGATCAGGCCCCGGGGGGCGTAGAGCACCTGGGTTTTCAGCCGATTGTTCTCCGAGCGTTCACGGTAGTAGCTGCCGTGGAGCACCTGGTAATACCAGAAGCCGAGGACCAGAAACCCCATGGCCAGATAGCCCACGGTGCGAATCAGATCCACCCGTCTGGTGATGGTGTGGCGGTCTTCGTTGAGCTGCATCATCCCCTGCCCCCCCTCACCGTGACAGCCGGCTGACGCCGCGGGAACGCATGCGTCCGGCGGAGAGCCTGCGGAAGAACAGCACGCTCAGTTTCATCAGCAACACGCCGCCGAAGGCGTTGCAGGCGGTGCGGATCAGCAACTCGGGGAATACCGGCCCCGGTGCGACGCCGAACAGCGCGGCGCGGAGGCCGATGCAGATCCCCTCGTTGAGCCAGGTGGCCACGGCCAGCACCACCAGCTGGGTCAACGCCGTGTCGATCATGAACCGCTGGTAAAAGGAGGAGGCCAGGTAGCCCACCACGGTCTTGGAAAAACCGTTGAGGCCGAAGACGATCCCGGTGAACGTATCCTGAATCAGACCGCTGACCGTCCCCAGCAGGGTGGACTGGATCCGGGAGCGGCTGACGCTGTTGAACACCACCACGATGAGCATGAAGTCAAAGTAGCGGAAGAAGCCGGCCACGTAACGCGGCAGCAGCAGTTCGGCCAGCAACGCTAGCAGGATCACCGCGGGGAATCGGAGAAATTTCATGGCGGGTCCTCCGGCGAAGCTGCATCTTCCCCGCCAACCAGCTGCCAGGGGAGCTGCTCCTCGCTGGCCAGTACCAGCACCTCCTCCAGGCGGCTCATCTCAACAGCCGGCCTCACCGTGACCAGCATAGAGAGTCCCGGCCCCGCCTCCACCGAGACCACCGTCCCCACGGCCAGCCCCGCGGGGAAGATGCCGTCGAGACCGGAAGTGACCACCAGGTAGCCCGGCTCCACCTTGTCGAGACTAGAGATGTGCTGCATCGCCAGTGCCGGCCGGCCGTCAGCCAGTTGCCCGCCGCCGGTAAGCATGCCCCACACCCGGCTGCGCACCACCCGGGCCGAGATACCGCTGTTGACGTCGGTGGCCAGCAGCACGGTGGAGCTCCACTCGGTGCAGGTCAGCGTCTTCCCCACCACGCCCTCGGCAGTGAGAACCGGCATGTTCGGCCGCAAACCCGCCGAGGTCCCACGATTGATCAGCAGGATCCGGGACTGCTCCTCCCCGTGGCGGTTGTAGATCACCAGAGCGGGGCTGATGGACTCCAGCAGCACCTCCTCACCGGGAAGCTGCAATTCCTGGATGAACTGGTGCAGCGCCTCTCCACGTTCGTAGGTGCGGAGCTTTTCGCGCAGCAGCGACAGTTCCAGGGCCTGGCGGTCAAACTGGTCCATGGTCCGGCGGTTGGTGGCCCGGGCATCCACCAGGTCGAAATAGCCGAACCAGGTATCCCGCAGCTTCTGGGCCGCACCGGCGGAGAGCCGGACAAAAGGCGAAAAGACCTGCATCACCGTCCTGGTGAGCAGTGAGGGGCCGCTGTCGTTTTGTGCCTGGGAAGCGAGGATACAGAGCAGGACAAAAAGAACCGTAAAGAACAGAAGAGTGTCTTTTCTCCGGACGATGAAACCGGCCATACCTTGTCCGTCTCCCGGGCCCGGCCCGGCCGGCCGCAGGAACTTCAGGGTGCAGTGGGTCGCTACCGCTCGAGACAGATCTTGCGGAGCAGGACGAAATCGCTGAGCATCCTACCGGTGCCCAGGGCCACCGACGCGAGCGGGTCCTCCGCCATGGAGACGGGCAGGCCGGTCTCGTCGCGGAGGCGCTTGTCGAGATTCTTGATCAATGCCCCGCCGCCGGTGAGGACGATCCCCTTGTCCACGATATCCGCCGACAACTCGGGCGGGGTACGTTCCAGGGCGATGCGCACCGCTTCGACGATGGAGGAAACCGTCTCGGCCAGAGCCTCGCGGATCTCCTCGTCGGTGACCAGCAGGGTGTTGGGCACCCCGCGGACCAGGTCGCGGCCCTTGATCTCCAGGGTCAGCTCCTCGTCCAACGGGTAGGCCGACCCGACCTTGATCTTGATTTCCTCGGCGGTGCGTTCGCCGATGAGCAGGTTGTAGCGCCGTTTGATGTACTGGATGATCGCCTCGTCCATCTCGTTGCCGGCGATACGGGCCGTGCGCGAGTAGACGATGCCGGCCAGTGAGATCACCGCCACATCGGTGGTGCCGCCGCCGATGTCGACGATCATATTGCCCGACGGCTCGGTGATCGGCAGCCCGGCGCCGATGGCCGCGGCCATGGCCTCCTCCACCAGGTAGACCTCGGTGGCCTTGGCCCGGTACGCCGAGTCGCGCACCGCCCGCTTCTCCACCGGCGTGATCTCCGAAGGAACACTGATCACGATGCGCGGCCGGACCAGCACATTGCGATTGTGGGCCTTCTTGATGAAGTAGTCGAGCATCTTCTCCGTGACTTCGAAGTCCGCGATCACACCGTCCTTCATCGGCCGGATGGCGACGATGTTGCCGGGGGTGCGGCCGAGCATGTTCTTGGCCTCGGTGCCCACCGCTTCCACCTTGCCGGTGATCTTGTTCACCGCCACGATGGAGGGCTCCCGGACCACGATGCCCTTGCCCTTGGCGAACACCAGGGTGTTGGCCGTTCCCAGGTCGATCGCCAGGTCGTTGGAGAAAAGACTGAATATGGACCAGATGCTCATCGAGTGTTTCCTACGGTTATTTTCATGACGGGACCGGCCGGAAATCCCAAGAGGATCAGGGGAGGGTCACGTCAACTTCATACAATTTGGTGGTGGTCAGACCGCTGGCGTCCTGGGCCACCACTTCGATCCGGTTGATGCCTTCGTCGGGCAGCGTGATCAGGTGCCGGAAGGAACCATCACTCTCCACATCGGCTTCATCGCTGTTAATACTGAGCAAAACCCCGGCATCGGTGATCCCTTCCACCAGGGCGATGTTGCCGAAGGAGAGCGGCGTTTCCACCGTGAGCCGCGGCGGTTTCCTGTTCGCCCGGTCCGGCATGCTGTCCGCCAGCTTGACCTCGAACTTGTACGTCTGGCTGTACTTGCCCTTGACGCCCTGGGGAGAGATCGAACTGACGTGCCAGTAGTATTCGCCGGGGGCGAGATTGCGCACGGTGATCTTGTCCTCGTGCATGTCAGTCCGGTCCACCAGAGCATTGGCAAACAACGAATGGCTGGCGATCTGCAGGTGGTAGCGGCATTCAGGCTGGACCACCAGCCACTTCAGTTCCACTACCGACTCCTGACCCGGATGGATGAACACCGGACGGAGGTGCGGCGGGCTGACCAGTTTCGGCGGCACGGGCAGATCGTTGATGCTGGAGATGGTCTGGTCCGATGCGACGGTAACCAGTTTGTCCTTCCCCACCTCGCGCTGCTCGCCACCGGCCTTCAGATTGACGGTTCCATCGTAGACGTAGACACTGGTCTCACCGCTTTTCACGTCGTAGTTGACGGCGGAGTGGCTGTTCTCGGACAGGCTGGATGTGGCACTGGGTGTGGAGACCTTGGAGGAGGAGCCTTCCACCGAGCGGCTGGAAGTGGAGAGGTCGAGGAAGCCGAAACTGACGTTGACCTCCACGTCCTTTTCACGAGTCACCGGGTTGAATGCGCTCTTCTGGATCTCGATCAACGAGTTGGGTTTCAACTCGTAGAGGCTCCCGTCAAAGGCGAAGAGCAAAGCGCTGCCCCGGTCACCGGTCTGCACCTTGTCCTTCGGCTCGAGCGCCATATCCTGAACCGCCTGCTCCCACTGCAGCGAGTTCTTGCGCTTGACCCGCACGTCCCCCTCCACATCGAACACCTTGAAGCTGTAAGGAGATCGTTCGGAACCGGCACTGTCCAGGATATAGTTCGACAACTTCCCCGACTCGATGGCCAGGTCATAGCCGATGCTGAGCGCCGAGCGGTCGTAAGCTTCGCGGGCTTCGCCAAGACGGCTGCCGGCCCGGTTGAGGAAATCCTGCAGCTCGCGGTTCATCTTCACTCGGGAAGCGCGGTCGAAGAGCTGCTCGGCCACGTGGATCGCCTCCGACACCCGCCGTTCCTCGGGGGTCAGACCCCAGTATTTCTCGTAGACGAGGTAGGACGGGTAGGCCAGGATGACGATGAGCAGCAGGGCGATGACCGCCAGACGACGGTAGGTGACCGTGTACCAATCGATCCAGAAAGATTGGGAGGAACCGTATCTCTTGTCGCCACCTGACATGGGAAACCCACCTAAAATAGCGAAAAAACTGTATTTATGGCCCGGAAACTAATAAATGGTATATAACACATTAACTTCCATTATTCAATGTGGTAACAAGGAAAACCGGCACTCGGAGCGAAGAATCTACGAATTTTATTCGGGAATTTTCGGTCTCCCGCCGGCTGCACACGTTTCTCCGGTTGAACTTTTTCCGGCGTTTCGCTAGAATTCATCCCTTCGTGCGGCGATTTCCGGCCCGCGGGCGTTCGGTTTGTCAAAAAACGGCGGGTGACGCTCACCCCCGATCAACCAGGAGGTGCTGGTTCATGCTCAGGACCATGAGAAAAAACCTGAAATCACTCAGCGTGATTCTCTGGCTGGTGATTGCCGCCTTCATCCTGTCGGTGTTTGTGACCTGGGGGATGAAAGGCTCGTACGGCGGCGGCGAAATGGGCCGACAGATCGTCGCCACGGTGGACGGGGAGCCCATCAATTACAAGGAGTTCCAGCACGCCCTGAACAATCAGCGGAACCTCTACCGGTCGCTGTACAAGGACCGCTACCAGGAGATGCTGCAGAACCTCGACCTGGAACAGTCGGTGCTCGACTCCCTGGTGGACCAGAAAGTAGCGCTCAACGAGGCCCGCTCCCTGGGCATCGCGGTCACCCCGGAAGAGGTTCAGAAGCGGATCCTCGATATGCCGGCGTTCCAGCAGGACGGCCGTTTCATCGGCCAGGAACTGTACCGCCAGATCCTCGAGATGAACAACACCACCGTGCAGACCTTTGAGAAGATGGTGGGAAACGAAATCGTCTTCAACCGCTTCCGCGACCTGGTCACCGATGCGGTGGTGGTGAGCGAGAACGACATCCGCTCCGAATATATGAAGCAGAACGAGAAGGCCGCCATCGAGTATGTGTGGTTCGACTACAGCAACTTCAAGGACGAGGCGGAGATCACCGACGAGGAGCTGGCCGCCTGGTATGAAGAGCACCAGGAAGACTATCGCGAAGCGGAGAAACGGGAAATCCGTTTCCTGGTGGTGGACGCCAGGCAGGTTCAGGACCGGGTGGAACTCACCGACGAGGACATCGAGTATTACTACGAGGACAACCGTGACGCCCAGTTCTACTCCCCCGACCAGGTGCGGGCCAGCCACATCCTGCTGAAGACCAACACCACCATGAGCGACGAGGAAAAGGTAAAACTGCGCGTGCACGCGGATGAGCTGCAGGCCGAGGCCGCGGGCGGTGCCGACTTCGCCGAACTGGCCACCGAGAACTCCGACGACTCATCCGCCTCCCGCGGGGGCGACCTGGGCTTTTTTGCCGAGGGTGCAATGGTCAAGCCGTTTTCCGACGCGGCGTTTGCCATGGCTCCCGGCGAGATCAGCGGTGTGGTGGAATCGGCCTTTGGTTACCACATCATCAAGGTCACCGAGAAAAAATCAGCCGGCTACCAGCCCCTGGAAGAGGTTCGCGAGCGGATCGAGCGGACCCTCAAAATGGACTATGCCCGGGACGACGTGCCCGAGGTGGCCGCTGAGCTGATGGACCGGCTGGACCAGGGCGAGACCCTGGATGACCTGGCCGGAGGGAAAGACTCCGGGTATACCATCCGCGATGCGAGCTTCGGCTACGAGGACAACATCCCCTTTATCGGCCGGAACCCGGCCTTTGCCGATGCCGCCTTCGGCCTCACCGAAGCGGGGGCCGTGGCCGGCCCGGTGACCGTGCCTCAAGGCTCGGCGATCATCAGCCTGGTCTCGGTGATCGAGCCGCGGGTGCCGACCCTCGAGGAGAAGCGTCAGGAAGTGGAATCGATCTACCGCATCGAGCAGGCAAAAACGCTGGCCCGCACCGGGGCCGAGACGCTGCTCCAGACAGCGGCCGGCGGAACACTGGCCGACGCGGCGGTGGCCGAGGGTGTGGAGTTGAAAATTTCCGAGCCGATCAAGCGCAACGGATACATCGAGGGTATCGGTTCCACCAGGCCGCTGGACACTGAAGTCTTCAACCTCGAAGCCGGACAGCTGGGCCAGGTGACCAGCCTGCCCAACGGTGAACTGGTCTACTCCCTCAAGGAGAGGTCCAGTCCCGACGAAGACAGCTTCCAGCAGGAGAAAACAAACACCCGGACCCAGCTGGAATCGTCGAAGCGCCAGTTGCTGCTCACTTCCACCATCTCCGAGCTGCGCAAGCACCAGGAAGTGATTCTCAACCCGGCCTACTTCGACCGGTAGGTCTGTCGCGAGGCCATAAAAAAAGGGGACTGGCTCTCGATTTCCGCAGGAAATCGGTGCCTGTCCCCTTTTTGCGTACATCCCTCAGGGCATATACCCGGTCACCGTGCAGTTGTCCGAAGCGGTGTCCCCTGCCGGCGGGTATGGCGGCTGATTCCAGGGAGGTGGTGTGACGTCCATTGCCCGAATGGCGAAAAGGTTCAAGCCTGCCAGTGACGAAAGCGCTGGAATGTTCTGCGGCCAGGATGTCAGGTAGCTCTGCCCACCGGCCACATTGGTGTATCCCGCACGCCAGCTCGAAACGGCCCCGCCACCGGCAAGGTAAATGTCGATGCGGGCCGCCATGCGTCGTATCTGATCGAGATTCCTGTTTTCCAGCTCGACTTCCATGGTGACCGGGAACGGCAGGGTGCCGAAGGAGGGCGAGCAGCCCAGGCTCACGTCCACTGATTTTGCCGGCGGGTAGTGATACCCCATGTTCACCAGGCCGCCATCGGTGACCTGGTCGGTGCGGGTTGTCAGTTGATCGAGGCAGATCGTGCCCTTGCCGCCGTCGTAGCAAACCAGGCTGGCCAACGCATTGCCGGCATCGAGACACGGACTGTCCAGCAGTTGCCCGGCTTCGGTCTGGGCCAGAAACCAGGCGCCGGTCAACCCGCTGGCGAAAACAGGATCGACCTCGATCATCCCCGTTCCCCATTCGAGAATGCCGTTCATGTTGGACACCGCGGCCTCCCCCCCCTCCACATCGGAATATGACAGAGACAGGGTGCAGGGCCCGGTCATGGAGTGGCCGACATGGCACTGGTCACCGAAATCGGCCATGTTTCCATAGATGATCGAGTTCGCCACTGTCACGGTGGTGTGCTGGAACTGGGGTTTCCACATCGGCGGTCCGTGGCACAGCCCGCCACCATACCCGCTTTCGTAGGTACCGTCGATCACCCGGTTCATGGCGATTGTGCAGTTTGTCACGGTCACCGTGCACCCCAAACAACCGATGCCCCCGCCGTTGGCGGCAAGGTTTGTGCCGTATAACAGATCAACCCGGTTCCAGACGATCAGGTTGTTGACCAGTTGAATATCGTCGTTCCCGAAACAGCAGATGCCACCGCCCATGTTGCCGGCCACATTGCCGCTGATGACGTTACCGACGATCTCAGGCGACCCCCCGCAGCAGATGCCACCGCCCACACCCTGGCTGCCGGCGTAGTTCATGGCCAGGTTTATCCTGATCCAGTTTCCGACAATGAGCGGGCTACCGGAATCAATATTGATGCCCGCGCCGAAATAGGCCCTGTTCCCGGTGATGATGTTGTCCAGAATCGTGGGAGACGCCTGCCCGTCGCAGTCAATACCCCCGCCATCCCCATAGTTTCCCATGTCCCCGCCACGAATGGTAAACCCCTGGAGGACCGAATTCCGCCCCACGCCGGGCTGAAAGAGGACCCCCCGGCGCTGCTCGGTCTCGCTTCCCTGGCAGTCGATGACGCAGGTCTCGGGGCCGTGCTCCGACCTGACGGTAATCTCCTTGTTGCCGAAAATAATGTCCCGATTTCCCGGCCCGATGTACAGACCGTCAGCCACCAGCACTGTGTCACCGCTGACCGCAGCATCGATGCCGGCCTGGATGGTGGGCTGGTCGGTGGGGACGTGGATCACCGCAGCCGTTAGGGATGAGGAGACGATCAGAAGCAGAGTCGTAAGCAAAAGAACAGGTCGCCTGCACAGTGGCGATTTCAGTAATGCCATGGCATCCTCTCAAGTTGTAAATAATAAGGGATGAGAGGGAACATCCGGGTTTCCCAGGATGAACCACTATTTAATGTATAGGGAAATCACTGGCATTGCGCAAGGTTTGAATCCACCGTACAGGTATAATCTTCCTGGCCAGGGGGAGTTGGAAGATCCTCTGGTTCAAACGGCCGGACCTGCAGACCGGGTCCTGAAAACAACCACCTCACGTTATTCCTGATCTACTTGAAGATCAGGACTTGACCCGACAGAGACAATTGGCTATATTTATATTGTCATTTGTCTACAGAGGAGGATCACCATGACCGCACTGGTTGAAACCGTGGGCCAGTTGCTCGGCCTGCGCAGCGGGCTGACCAATCGTCTCGACCTGGCCCGGATGATTCGTGACGGCCTGCCCCACGGGGTGGTTGAACGGGTCAAGGGGCTGCTCGACCTGAGCGACCGTGAACTGGCCGCGGCCATGGGGGTGAGCCAGAAAACGGTGGGACGGCTGCGCAAGAGCAGCGCCGCCCGGGTGAACCCGGTGGCCGGCGACCGGCTCTACCGCATGGCCCGCCTCTATGCCCTGGCCCGCGAGGTCACCGGCGGCGAGGAACCGGCCCGGCAGTGGCTCCGCTCACCGCAGTTCGGACTGGCCGGCCAGACACCGCTGGAATCGATGCTCACCGAGGCCGGGGCCCGGGAGGTGGAAGACCTGCTGGGCCGCATCGAGCACGGGGTGCTGGCGTGATAACGGTGTGGCGCATCGTCAAAAAAACCCAGGAGACCGAAGCGTTCACCGGCACGGGGGCCCGGCTCTTCGGCGGCCGCTGGAACCTCCGGGGGGCCGCGGTGGTCTACACCGCCGACACCCTCTCCCTGGCCGCCCTGGAGTATTTCGTGCACCTGGGCCCGGCCATGGCCGGAGTGGAACTGGTCAGCTTCCGCGCAGAGATTCCCAAACGGGTGGCCATAGATGAACTAGCCGTTGAAGGACTGCCTGCCGGTTGGCGCACGGAGCCTCCCCCCGACTTCACCCGGCAGTTGGGCAGCAACTGGACAACCGGCGGCGCCACCGCCGTGCTGCGGGTGCCTTCGGCCCTGATCCCGGCGCAGCACAATTACATTCTCAACCCGGTTCACCCCGATTTCAAGAAGATAAGTGTCACCGGCCCCGATCCCTTCCGCTTCGACTCGAGGATGTGGAAGTGATATTTATCCATTTCCCCTTGTATTTTTCTCACTCCGGCTGTAAATTGAAATCAACAGTTAGTTGATTGGCGGACCGCATTTTACCATTCAATTAAATTCCAGAAATAAGTCTTTCTATTAGAGGGGATTACCTGAGGTCCGTCCATAATAACGCATGAATATCTGGAGGTCTGCCATGAGAGGTGAGGACAAGCCCTTTGGGCTCTGCCGCCTGATCCTGATTGCCATCCTGTTCTCCCTGACCGCCATCGCCGGCACGGCCGGCGAGCTGGCGCTGGAGTACGAATTCGCCAAACCCCTGCTGACCCGCATCGACGTGGAAGGCACGGTCTATGACCGGGTGACCATCCCCGGCTGCACCAGCGGCGGCAAAGCCGGTGAACCGGCCCTGCCGGCCATGGGGGCTGAGATCCTGCTGCCCATGGGCGCCGAGGCCCTGGGTGTTGAGGTGATCCCCGGCAAAGGGATTCTGTTGGGCACGGGGTTCCTGGTGGAGCCGGCGGCACAGCCGGTACCGCTCAGCGACGCCCCCGGCAGCGCACTGCCCCCCACTCCGGACCAGGCCATCTATCGCTCGGCCCTGCCCTTCCCCGAATTCAGTGTCCAGGAGATGGGGACCCACGGTTTCCGCGGCTACCCGATCCTGGTCCTCCGGCTGATGCCGGTACAGTACGTGCCGGCCACCGGCGACTTGGTCTGGTTCCCCAACCTGAAGGTGGTGGTGAAAACAGCCGAGGGCCGTGCCCTCTCGCCGCTGTTCCGCGGGCTGCCCGGGGACGAGACCGCGGTGCTCAACCGGGTGGACAACCCCGAAGCGGTGGCGAGCTATGCCGGCGCGTCCCGGACCGCCGAGCGCGCCTATGAGCTGCTGATTCTCACCACCGACGGCCTCTCATCGTCCTTCACCGCGCTGAAGAACTACCACGACGCCCACGGCATCCCCACCGAGATCCACACCACCGCACAGGTGGGTTCCACCGACCCGGGTGACGTGCGCGACTACATTCGCCAGCGCTACATGACCGACGGCATCGAGTATGTGCTGATCGGCGGCGACGACGACGTGATCCCGGCCCGTGACCTCTATGTGGACGGCGAGTCCACCATGCCCGGCGACATCTACTTCGCCTGTCTCGACGGTACCTGGAACGGCGACGGCGACGGCCGCTACGGCGAGCCGAACGACGGCGATGGTGGCGGAGACGTCGACCTGGTGGCCGAGGTCTACGTGGGCCGCTGCGCGGCCGGCAACACCGCCGAGGCGAACCGCTTCGTGGACAAGACCCTCTGGTATCTGAACAGCGAGCACAGCCGGCCGGAACAGGTGCTGCTGGTGGGTGAGTATCTCGGCTTTGGCGGGCCCTCCGACTACGCCGCGGCCACCCTGGAAGAACTGGTTGACGGTTGCAGCACTCACGGCTACAGCACCACCGGCATTCCCTCCGACGTGTTCACCATTGAAGAGCTCTTCGAACGGGACGGGGACTGGAGCCGCTCCGACCTGGCCGCGCTGATCAACGACGGCCTCCACATCCTCAACCACCTGGGCCACGGCAGCCCGGACTACGCCATGAAGTTCTACAACAATGACGTCCTCACCTACCTCAACAACGAGGACCTCTGCTTTGTCTACTCCCAGACCTGTCTCGCCGGCCACTTCGACGATTTCGACTGCTGGGCCGAGCACATGAACATCAAGACCGACGCCGGCGCCTTTGCCGCGGTGATGAATGCGCGCTACGGCTACGGGCAGTATTCCTCCACCGACGGGCCCTCCCAGCGCTTCAACCGCGAGTTCTGGGACGCGGTTTTCGCCGAAGAGATGCCCCAGATCAGCAAGGCCAACCAGGACTCCAAAGAAGACAACATCTACCGCATCAACGAGTCTTGCATGCGCTGGTGCACCTACGAACTGAACCTCTTCGGCGATCCCACCGTGGCCTTCTCCGGGGCCGAGGTCACCGGGCTCAGCGTCAGCCCCCGCACCGAACTGGAGGCCGAAGGGATGGCCGGCGGCCCGTTCAGCCCCTCGAGCATCACCTACACCCTGGAAAACATGAACGCCACCGGGATCGACTACACCGTCTCCCGGACCCAGTCCTGGATCACCCTCTCCAGCGGTTCCGGCCACCTGGCCGGCGGGGCCAGCGCCACGGTGACCGTCTCGATCAACGCTGCGGCCAATGACCTGGGCAACGGGCTCTACAGCGACACGGTGAGCTTCGTCAACACCACCGACCACGACGGCGACACCACTCGCGGGGTCAGCCTGCAGGTTGGCATCCCCACCATGCAGTACGGCTGGAGCCTGGACAGCGACCCCGGCTGGGAAATGGAGGGCGGCACCGACGGCTGGTCCTTTGGCCAGCCCACCGGCGGGGGTGGCGTGGAATACGGCAACCCCGACCCCACCACCGGTCACAGCGGCACCAACGTGCTGGGCTTCAACCTCAGCGGCGACTACCCGCCGGACATGGCCGAACAGCACCTGACCTCTGGAGCCTTCGACTGTTCGGACCTGACCCTGGTCAGCGTGAAGTTCTGGCGCTATCTCAACGTTGAGACCAGTTCCTACGACCACGCCTACGTGCGGGTGAGCAACGACGGCAGCAGCTGGACCACGGTCTGGGAGAATGCCGGGGAGCTGACCGACGGTTCATGGACCGAGGTGGAATACGATATCTCGGCGGTGGCCGACGGCCGGGCCACGGTCTACCTGCGCTGGACCATGGGGAGCACCGACAGCGGCTGGGAATTCTCCGGCTGGAACATCGACGACATCGAGATCCTGGGTCTGGAAGGATCCGGCGGCGGGCCAACCACCTCACCGGTGATCATCACCGGCCCCGGCGAGGGCCCGGACAACGTCACCGACATCCACGGCTACCTCGTCTTCGACACCACGGCGCCATCAACGGTGATCAATGCCTACGGCGTGGATCGCTACGGGGTCAACGTGGCGGTGGGCAACGTTGACAGCGACGAGGCATACGAAATCATCAGCGGCCCCGGACCCGGTGCGGTCTTCGGGCCCCAGGTGCGGCTCTTCGACTACAACGGCACACCGCTGCCCGGCTCCAGTGTCATGGCTTACGGCACCAACAAGTACGGTGTCAACGTGGCCGGCGGCGACATCGACGGTGACGGCTATGCCGAGATCATCACCGGCGCCGGTCCCGGCACGGTCTTCGGCCCCCACGTGCGGGCCTTCAACTACGACGGCAGCGGCGCCATGACCCCGGTGTCCGGAGTGAACTTCTTCGCCTACGGCGTGCCCAAGTGGGGTGTCAACGTGGCCTGCGGCGACATCGACGGTGACGGCTATGCCGAGATCATCACCGGCGCCGGCCCCGGGGCGGTCTACGGGCCCCACGTCCGCGGCTGGGACGTGGACGGCAGATCCGCGGCGGCCATGCCCGGTGTGAGCTACCTGGCGTACAACACACCGAAATACGGGGTCAACGTGGCCTGCGGCGATATCGACGGTGACGGCTGCTGCGAAATCATCACCGGCGCCGGACCCGGGGCGATGTTCGGACCCCATGTCCGGGCCTGGAACTGCGACGGCAGCTCGGTCGCGGCCATCGGAGCCATCAACTTCTTCGCCTTTGACAGCCTGCTCTGCGGCGCCATGGTCGGCGCCGGTGACCTGGACGGCGACGGCAAAGCCGAACTGCTGGTGGGCGCCGGTCCCGATCCGGACGCCACGGCCCTGGTCCGGGTCTACGATTTCGACGGCGGGTCACTGACCATGTCCCTCGACTTCCAGGCCTACGCCACCGACACCATCACCCACGGAGTGAATGTCACGGCGGGGCAGTTCTGATTCTGGGCATTGTCTTCCAACATGGATCTCTACCAAGGGGTTGCGGTAAACACCGCAGCCCTTTTTTTATTCTGCAATTTCATGGACAATGGCTGCAGATACCAACATGTCATTGTGAGCCACTGACCCGTGGTGGTCACTGGAAGTCAGGGGAAGGAACAGCACCGCCTATATCTGTCACTGCGAGGAGCCCGTGAAACGGGCGACGCGGCAGTCTCCTTTGACACTTCTGTTTTGAGATCGCCACGTCGCAGACTTCGCCTGCTCCTCGCGATGACAAAGGGTCCATTTACGTGCGAGGCCACCCATGAATGACCGGACAATGCTGATTGGCAAAGCCCTGCTGATCACCGCCCTTGCCCTCTCCCCCGCAGCTTTCGCTGAAACCCTGCACGTTCCCGCCGAATACCCCACCATCCAGTGGGCTATCGCAGCTTCGGTTCACGGAGATACGGTGCTGGTGGCCGACGGCACCTACACCGGGGACGGCAACCGCAACATCGATTTCATGAAGAGGAGTATCACCGTCAGATCGGCCAATGGCCCGGAATCGTGCATCATCGATTGTGAGGGCAGCTATTGGGAGATGAACCGGGGATTCATCTTCAACTCCAACGAGAATGCGACTTCAGTAGTTCAGGGGTTCACCATTCACAACGGGAATGTCGCCTGGTTCGGGGAATACGGCGGTGGTATTCACTGCATCGATTCCTCTCCCACAATCATCGGCAACATTTTCTCCAATTGCGAAGCCCGTCAGGGGGGTGGGATCTACTGCGAGAATGGCAGTCCGCTGATTATGAACAACAC
>CBESOE010000028.1:0-38184 GCA_965531145.1 uncultured bacterium
TATTGTCACTGCGAGGAGCCCGCGAAGCGGGCGACGCGGCAGTCTCCTCTTCACACCTCTGTTTTGAGATCGCCACGTCGCCGTCTTCGACGGCTCCTCGCGATGACAGAGGAGGCAACTACGCCGGCTCCTCGCGATGACAGACTACAATCTGGCTGCATTGGCTGCCGGAACTGTCTGTGCTACACTCACCCGGTTTTCTGATTCTACACAATTTTGGAGTTTGATACGTGCTGAAGATCATTTCCTCCGTCCTGCTGCTGTCGGTTCTGCTGGCCTTCATCCCGGCAGCGGCCCTGGCGGATGAACCGGCCAAAGACGCGGTGATCTCCCTGGTGCGCGACCTGCAGAAGCACCTGGCGGGACTGACCGATTTCCGGGCATCCTTCACCCAGCGGCTGTTCGCCCCCCACTCCGCCACTCCGCGGGAAGAGAGCGGTGTGCTCTACGTCAAAATGCCGGGCAGGATGCGCTGGAACTATCTTGACCCGGAACGCAAGGAATTCATATGTGACGGGGAAAAGATCTGGTTTTACGAGCCGGAGGAGAAGGCGGTGACCATCTACGGCGCCGAGATCATCGGCGACAGCGGCACCCCGCTGCAGATGCTCTTCGGCCAGGGGGACCTGCTGGCCGACTTTCTGGTGACCGCCGACGACTCCCCGGTGGAAGCACTCTCCCCTGGAGGGGTGATGGCCCTTGTCCGCCCCCGGGTGGAGGACGCCGCCTTTGTCCAGGCTCACCTGGAGATCACCACCAACCCGGTGCCGCGGCTGGTGCGGCTCATCGTGGTGGACCCGCTGCAGAACAGCACCGAGTATCTCTTCTCCGACTACCGGGAGAACAGTGGGCTGGCGGATGAGTATTTCACCTTCGTGCCGCCACCGGGAACGGAAGTCTGGGAGGAACAGGGAGCAGCGGAGAGCGGTTCGACCCCAATTAGCAATTGAATTTCCGCGGCCCCGGTGATATTATTTCGCCTCACCGCCTCTGCGGTTCACTTCACGCGTGGTCACGGTATGCTGCTGAAAGGAAAGATCTTGGAGCTTAGCGAAATCTACGCATTGATCGCGCCCAAGCTCGTCGAGGTGGAGCAGCGCCTGCTGGACAACCTCGATTCAGACGTGCCGCTGGTCCCGGAGATCGCCCATTACATCCAGGAGAGCGGCGGCAAGCGGATCCGGCCGGCGGTTTTCCTGCTCTTCAGCGGTCTCTGCGGCTACCAGGGCGACCGCGACATTCTCTACTCCACCGTTTTTGAATGCATCCACACCGCCACCCTGATCCACGACGACATCATCGACAGTGCCGAGCTGCGCCGGGGCCGCAACAGCGTCAACACCATCTGGGGCAACAGCCTCAGCGTGCTCTTCGGCGACTACCTCTATCTCAAGGCTCTCAACTGGTCCCTGGAGGACGAGAGCCTGCGGATCATCAACATCCTCTCCTCCCTGACCACCGCCATGGTGGAGGGCGAACTGCTGCAGAGCACGTTCAACGGCCGGCTGGATATCTCGGAGAAGGAATACCTCGACATCGTCACCAGAAAGACGGCCAATCTCTTTGCCGCCTGCGGCGACGTGGCCTCGATCATCAGCGACTGCTCGGAAGAACAGGTGGAAGCGCTGCACCACTACGGCCTCAACCTCGGTATGGCCTTCCAGATCACCGATGACTTGCTGGACCTGGAATCGGAAGCGGAGATAATCGGCAAGCCGGTGAACCACGACGTGCTGGACGGCAAGCTGACCCTGCCGCTGATCCGGCTGCTCAAGATCTGTTCACCGGAGGTGCGAGGGCAGGTCAGCCGGGTGGTGGAGACAAAACGCTTCGAGGTGATGTCCCGTGAGGAACTTCGCGGCCATCTGGAGGAGCACGGCGTCCTCGATTCCACCAGGGAGACGGTGGCTGACTTCTGCCGGCAGGCCACCGAACGGCTGGATGTCTTTGACGACTCGCCCCAGCGGCAGGCTCTGCACACCCTTCCCGCCATCATCGCCAATCGCAGCACATAAAAAACGCCCAGGATCACCTTAGCAACCCGGGGCGCTGTCTCGCTCTATCCGTCCGGCTCAGGACTGTTCCGGCACCCGCATCCCGTCACCGTGAACCAGGGCGCGGTAGGTCTTTTCGATGCGGTCCCAGTTCTCTTCCCGGTCCAGGGCCCAGTGACGGCCGATCACGGTGGATACCTTGCCCAGGCCGATATCGAGGGCTTTGTTCTCCATGTCGTTGACATAGCGTGCGCCGGCCTCGGGCCGCTCACCCCGCCGGCCCAGCAGGCCGTGGATGTATACCTCCTTGACGCCGCGCTCTTTGGCCATGTCCATCAGGGCGTAGAGGTGGTCCAGCGAACCGTGGGAGCTGAAGAAGGAGACGATGCCCAGCAGATGCAGGGCCGTGCCGTCCTTTTTCGCCCCATCCATCATGGCGCAGAAGGCCTCGTTGCTGCCGAAGTCGCCGCTCTCCATATCGGCCTCGATACGCAGGCGGTCGGAGTAGACCACCCGGCCAGCGCCGATGTGCAGGTGGCCCGACTCGGAGTTGCCCACCGTGCCCTTGGGCAGGCCAACGGCCCGGCCGTGGGCGGCCACCTGGACCCAGGGGTAGGCCTTCATCAGGACGTCCAACACCGGGGTGCCGGCGTCCTTGATCAGGTTCCAGCCCGCCTCGGCGTCCGAGTCGCCGATACCAAAGCCGTCAACGATCATCACCAGCACCCGGCGATCCCGGTCTCCCAGCAGCGTGTCGGCAAATCCGGCGGGCAGCATGGTTTTACCGGTCATCACCTCGGGGATCTCCAGGCCCAGCAGTTCAAGGGCCGTGGGGGCGACACTGATCAGGCTGCCGCCCTCGGGCATCTCCAGGCCGGTGGCGTCACAGCCCTCCGGGGGCACGAGAATGAAGGGCACCGGGCTGTTGGTGTGGCCGGTGTCGATGGACCCCTCGGGGTATTTGCGCTTCTCCACCGTGCCGTGGTCGGCGATGACGATGGTGGCCACGCCGTTCCTGCGCGCCGCCTCGATCACCCGTCCGGCACAGCGATCGACGGTCTGCACCGCTTTTTTCACCGCCTCGTCGTTCTCGATGTGGCCCACCACGTCGACGTTGGCGAAGTTGCCCACCAGCAGTTTCATCTCGGGGTCGCCGAGGTGCTTGACCAGGCGGTCGGCCACTTCCTCGGCCTCCATCTGGGGCCGTTTGTCGAAGAAGTCGATGTCCTTGGGGGTGGGCACGAAGTCGCGGGTCTCGTTGTCGTAGAATTCCTGCCGTTTGCCGTTGAAGAAGAAACCGAGGTGGACCGCCTTCTCGGTCTCAACCACCTTGGCCTGCTTCAGACCGGCGCGGCTCACCACGTCGCAGAGGGTGTTGGAGAGCTTCTCCAGCGTGGGATAGGCCACTGCCACGTCGAGCTTGGGATCGTACTCGATCATGGTGGCCCAGCTGGTCTTCATCCCCTTCGGAATCTCGAATTCGTGGAAATCCGGGTTGACAAAGGCCTCGGTCAGCTCCACCTCCCGCTCGCCGCGGATATCGTAGAAAATCACGTAGTCGCCGTCTTCGATCCGGCCCACCGGGGTGCCGTCCCCGTTGTCGAGCACCATGGGCTCCATGGCTTCATCGTCCTCGCCAAGGCGATACTTTTCGAGAACGGCCTGGCTCATCGGTGTCGTCAGATCCGGATTTTTCGTGTCGTCCATCCTTGTCCCTGCCCCCTGTTGAGTATTTTTTCCCGGTCGGACCTGTTGATCCGCAATGGACCGGGTCCTGTCTGCTAATAAAAGACCTATCGGCACACCGCAGCGATTGGATGACCGCTGCAAAGGGGCTCCTGCATCCTGGTACAGGGTGCTCGCGCGTGCCGGAAGGCTGCTCTGCCGCCCCCGGAGGAGCGGCCTGTTGCCGGAAATACAGGCCTCCGGCAGAGGGTGTGGATTATAGAAATTGCCGGCTTTGTGGTCAAGCCGGCCGTTCATTGACTTCCCCCACGGCCTGGAATATGATTGACAGACCTCCCTAGGTCACCCAGAAATCAGAGCATTTCCCGGTTCGTTCGCCTCGTGAACCACCGTTGCGCTGTTGTGCAGGCGGTTCCCGTGGACCGGGACTGTCGTTGACCACCGAACAGGCCGCCCATGCCGCACCAAGGCCCGGAACAGCCTCCCGTCGCTCCCCCGCCGATCACGGCCGTGGGGATCATTCCCGCCAGATGGGGGGCAACCCGGTTCCCGGGGAAGCTGCTCGCCGATCTCCAGGGCATGCCGGTGATCGGGCACGTCCTGCAGCAGGCCGGGGCCTGTGCCGGCCTCCAGCAACTGGTGGTGGCCACCGACGACCAGCGTATCTTTGACGTGGCCGCCGGTCTGGGTGGCCGGGCTGTGATGACCTCCGCCGACTGCGCTTCGGGCACCGACCGGGCCGCCGAAGTGGCCGCCGGCCTGCAGTGCGAGGTGGTGGTCAACATCCAGGGCGACGAACCGCTGATCCGGCCGGAGACCATCGGCAGCCTGGTGGCGGCCTTTGCCGACCCGGCGGTGGAAATCGCCACCATGAAGACCCACCTCCGCTCCCTGGAGGAACTGGCCAGCCCCCACGTGGTCAAGGTGGTCTGCCACACCGCCGGCGACGCGCTCTATTTCTCCCGCTACCCCATCCCCTTCAGCCGCAACAGCAACGTGGACATGGGCCACGGGTCCGGGCTGGGATTCAAGCACGTGGGTCTCTACGCCTACCGCCGCCGCACCCTGCTGGAGCTGGCACAACTGCCCCCCTCGCCCCTGGAACGGGCCGAGGGCCTGGAGCAGCTGCGGTTTCTGGAGGCCGGATACAAGATCAGGGTGCTCTACACCGCCGAGGAGTCGGTGGGAGTGGACACTCCGGAAGATCTGGAACAGATCCGAGCACTTCTGAGCAAGGAGTTGTAATGTCCGTTAAATATATCTTCACCACCGGTGGGGTTATCTCGTCCCTGGGCAAGGGCCTGGCCTCCTCGTCCATCGGCTGCCTGCTGGAGCGGCGCGGCCTGCGGGTGACCCTGGCCAAACTCGACCCCTACCTCAACGTCGATCCCGGCACCATGAGCCCCTTCCAGCACGGTGAAGTCTTTGTCACCGACGACGGCGCCGAGACCGACCTCGATCTGGGCCACTACGAGCGGTTCACCACGGCCATCATGTCCCAGGACCACAACTGGACCACGGGCAAGATCTACGCCTCGGTGATCGACAAGGAGCGCCGCGGGGAGTACCTGGGCCGGACGGTGCAGATCATCCCCCACGTCACCGACGAGATAAAGGATGCGCTGCACAACCTGGCCGGCGATAACGACGTGGTGATCGTGGAGATCGGCGGCACGGTGGGCGACATCGAGAGCCTGCCCTTTCTCGAGGCGGTGCGCCAGTTCAAGCGCCAGGCCGGCCTGGGCAACGCCATCGTGGTCCACCTGACCCTGGTGCCCTACATCGCCACCTCCGGCGAGGTGAAAACCAAACCGACCCAGCACAGCGTCAAGGCGCTGCGCGAAATCGGCCTCTTCCCCGACATCCTGCTCTGTCGCTGCGACCGGGCCCTGGACGACGAGATCAAGGCCAAGATCGCCCTCTTCTGCGACGTGGAGGAGGGTTGTGTGATATCCGCCAAGGACGTGGCCGATACCTACGAGGTGCCCCTCTCCCTGCACGATGAGGGTCTGGACGAAATGGTGCTGCGCAAGCTCAACCTGCCGGCCCTGCGCAAGAACCTCGACGACTGGCGTGACCTGATCCACCGCATCAGGAACCCCAAGGGCGAGGTGAAGATCGCCATCATCGGCAAGTATGTCTCGTACGAAGATTCCTACAAGAGCCTGGGGGAGGCGCTGAAGCACGGTGGCCTGGCCAACGACGTGAAGGTCAACCTGGAGTGGGTGGAAGCCGAGGGATCCGGCGGCCGGGCCTGGAAGGCCCACCTGGACGAGGCCGATGGTATACTGATTCCCGGTGGCTTTGGCATCCGCGGCGTGCCGGGGATGGTGGAGGCGGTGCGCTACGCCCGGGAGAAGAAAATCCCCTATTTCGGCATCTGCCTCGGCATGCAGTGCGCGGTGATCGAGTTCGCCCGCAACGTCTGCGGCCTGGAGGGCGCGGACAGCTCGGAGTTCAATGAGGAGACGCCGCACCGCATCTTCTTCAAGCTGCGGGAGCTGGAGGGGGTGGACGAAATGGGCGGCACCATGCGGCTGGGGGCCTACCCCTGCCGGCTGAGCAAGGATTCCACCGCCCGTCTGGAATACGGCGAGGAGGACATCTCCGAACGGCACCGCCACCGCTACGAGTTCAACCCGAAGTTCCTGGACCAGCTGGCGGAGAAGGGGATGAACGTCACGGGGATCTCACCGGAGAAGAATTACGTGGAGATCGTGGAGGTCAAGGACCACCCCTGGTTCGTGGCCTGCCAGTTCCACCCGGAGTTCAAGTCGCGGCCACTCCAGCCGCACCCGCTGTTCGCCGGGTTCATCAAGGCGTCCTGTGAGAATCGCCTGAAGAAACAGGGGAAGTGATGGAGTCCACAAAGATCAGCAGCTGGTCAACGGCCGGTATCCGCTTCGGCCAGGGGGCGCCGTTCTTCCTCATTGCCGGCCCCTGCGTCATCGAGTCCGAGACCCACTGCCTCGACACCGCCGGCCAGCTGGCCGAGATCTGCAGCGCCACCGGTGTCCCGCTGATCTTCAAGTCCTCCTATGACAAGGCCAACCGCACGTCGGTGCAGTCCTACCGCGGACCGGGGATGGAGGAGGGCCTGCGCATCCTCTCCCTGGTCAAGCAGCGGCTGGGCCTGCCGCTGCTCTCCGACGTCCACGGGGCGGACCAGGTGGCCGCGGCGGCCGAGGTGCTGGACGTGATCCAGATCCCGGCCTTTCTTTGCCGCCAGACCGACCTGCTCACCACCGCCGGCGCTGCCGGACGGACCATCAACCTGAAAAAAGGCCAGTTTCTGGCCCCCTGGGACCTGCAGTCGGCGGTGGGCAAACTGGAATCGGCCGGCTGCCGGCAGATCGTGCTCACCGAGCGGGGCAGCTCGTTCGGCTACAACAACCTGGTGGTGGACATGCGCGCCCTGCCCCTGTTGCGGCAGAGCGGCTACCCGGTGGTGCTGGACGTGACCCACGGTCTGCAGTTGCCCGGCGGCATGGGCGGCTCGTCCGGCGGCCAGTCCGAATTCATCCCCAACCTGGCCCGGGCCGGCGCCGGCTGTGGTGTGGACGGGATGTTCCTCGAGGTACACCCCACGCCCGAGGCCGCGCTCTGCGACGGCCCCAACTCCTTGCGCCTGGACAAACTGGCCGGCCTGCTGGCCCAGGTCAAGGCCATCGACGCCGTGGTGCGGCAGCACGCCGCCACCGCCGGAGGGCCCGCGGATGAGTCTTGACATCGCCAGGAAGGTGCTGGAAATCGAGGCCGACGCGGTGCGTGGCCTGATCGTCACGCTGGACGAGCGTTTCCTCAAGGCCGTGGACCTGGTTTACGGCTGCACGGGACGGACCATTCTCACCGGCATGGGCAAGTCGGGAATCATCTGCAAGAAGATCTCGGCCACCCTGGCCTCCACCGGCACCCCTTCCCTCTTCCTCCACCCGGCCGAGGCGGTGCACGGCGACCTGGGCATGGTGGTGGAGGGCGACGTGGTGGTGGCCGTCTCCAACAGCGGCGAGACCACCGAGATCACCCGCATGCTGGACCGGATCAAGCGGTTGCGCGTCCCCCTGATCTCCCTGGTGGGCTCGCTGCAGTCCACCCTTGCCCGCTACAGCGACGTGGCCCTGCACATTCCCATCCCCCGGGAGGCCGACCCCCTGGGCCTGGCCCCCACCGCCAGCACCACCGCGGCCCTGGCCATGGGCGACGCCCTGGCCGTGGCCCTGACCCAGCGCCGGGGGTTCCGCCGCGAGGACTTTGCCGCCTTCCATCCCGGCGGCGAGCTGGGCCGGCAGCTGCTCAAGGTGGAAGACCTGATGCACCGCGGCGAGCGGGTGCCGCTGGTGGGGCCGGAGACCACGCTCAAGGACTGCCTGATCGAGATGTCGGCCAAGGGTTTCGGCATGACCACCGTGGCCGGGGCCGACGGCACCCTGCTGGGCATCGTCACCGACGGCGACCTGCGGCGGGCGCTGGAGCAGGACGTCGACATCAAAGCCGTCACCGCCGCCCAGTGCATGACCACGAATCCAGCCACCATACCGGCCACAGCGTTGGCCACCCGGGCCCTGGCCCTGATGGAGGAGCGCAAGATCACCTGCCTCTGTATCGTCGACGGCCAGGGCGGCCTGGAGGGCATCGTGCACCTCCACGACCTCTGGCGAACCGAAATGGTGTAGCGAATGGACCCTGATCTGAAACGGCGTGCCGCCAGCATCGAGTGCATCCTCACCGACGTGGACGGCGTGCTCACCGACGGCACCATCGCCCTGCTGGGCGACACCGCGGAGATCAAACAGTTTCACGTCTGGGACGGCAGCGGTATCAAGTATGCCCAGCGCTGCGGGCTGCGGGTGGGCTTCATCACCGGCCGCCGGTCCGATTCGGTGGCCCGGCGGGCGGCGGAGCTGGGCGTGGAGGACCTCCACATGGGGGCGATCCGCAAGCTGCCGGTGCTGGAGGAGATCCAGGCCCGTCACAGCCTGGAACTGCCGCAGATCGCCTACCTCGGTGACGACCTCATCGACCTGCCGATCCTCACCAGGGTGGGCCTGGCCGCCGCCGTGCCGGAAGCCCACGAGGAGGTGCTCTCCCGGGTTCACATGGTGACCTCCGCCTCTGCCGGCAAGGGGGCGCTCCGGGAAGTGATCGAACTCATTCTCAAGGCCCGGGGGGACTGGGACGGAATCATCGAACGATACCTGATCTGACAACCGCCAGCCGGCGACCCGCCGCTCAATGGAGGTGGCCATGAAGTATATGACCCTGCTGCTGATCCTGTTCTTGTCCCTTATATTGCTCTGCTTCCTCTACCTCAACCAGGGGCTGGTGACGATCAAGTATTTCCCCGGTGAGGGGCACCAGACACCGCCGATCCCGGTCTTTGCCATCATGATGCTGGGGATCATCGCCGGGGTGCTGATGGCCGGGGTGATCGGCTTTGGCGAACAGTTGCGGATGCGCCTCCGCCTGCGCCAGGCCGTGCGGGCCAAAAACGACCTGGAGCAGCAACTGACCACGCTGAAAAAGAAATGGGAAGAGGACGAGAGCCTGGAAGCGGTGCTCCCAGTGTCGGAGGTGGCTGAGCTGCCGCCCCCGGATCAACCTTCCTGAACCGCATCGGCCCGGCAGTAGCGGGCCGCCGAACCCGGGGTTTCCTCCACCTCCACCGCCTGCAGCCAGGCGTCGGGTGCCGATTCGCCCATCAGCGGCGCCTGGTGTAACAGCCGGTAGATCTCGGTGGCCAGGTTTTCCGCCGAGGGGTTCGACCCGCGGAAGAGAGGGTCGAGGTTCAGGTCGCAACCCTCGAAGCGCGCGAGCACACTCTCCAGCAGGGAGCGCAGCCGCCGCACATCCACCAGCATGCCCCAGGGGTCGGTGTCCTCCCCGCAGACGATGGCCCGCACCTTCCAGCGGTGGCCGTGGACCCGGGCGCAGCGTCCGGCATAGCCCTCCAGGTGGTGCGCCGCGGAGAAGGGAACTTCCACCTGAACCTCGAACATCAGAGGATCTCCTGCATCTCGGCGGGATAGACCGGGGTGGTGCCCACCTTTCCCACCGCCACACCGGCGGCCATGTTGGAGAGCACCGCGGCTTCACGCAGGCTGGCGCCGGCGGCCATGGCCGCGGTGAGCCAGGCGATCACCGTGTCCCCGGCGCCGGTGACATCGTAGATCTCGCGGTTGGCCGCTGGAATGGTGACCTGCCGCTTGCCCCGCTCGAAAAGGCTCATGCCGTACTGCCCGCGGGTGATCAACACCGCCTGGCACTCCAGCCGCCGTAGCAGCTTGCGGCCCACCAGCTGGAATTCCTCGTCGGCCACCGGGGAGAAACTCCCCAGGAAGCGGCCCACCTCGTGCCGGTTGGGGGTGATCACCGCCGCGCCCTTGCGGTAGTGCAGGAAGTTCGGGGGCTTGGGGTCGGCGGTGAGCGGGATGCCGTTCGCTTCGGCCTGCTGGATACAGAAGGCCACCATCCCCCCGGTGAGCGTACCCTTGTCGTAATCGGAGAGCAGGATGGCGTCCACCGAGCCGGCCAGCCGACTGATGTTCTTCTTCAGTTCCTTTTCCGCAGCCGACGGAAGCTGAAGCTGCCCGGCTTCCCGGTCGGCCCGCAACAGTTGCTGGCCCCGGGCGATGATTCGTGTTTTCACCGTGGTGGGATGCTCGGGCACCCGAACCAGCCCGGCACAACCGGCGCCGGCAGTGCTGAACAGGTCGGCCAGCTCGGTGCCCGGCAGGTCCTCACCCACCACGCCCACCACCTCCACCCCGGCGCCCATGGCCGAGAGGTTCTGCACCACGTTTCCCGCCCCGCCGGGAACGGCGTTTTCACTGGTGACCCGCACTACCGGTACCGGTGCCTCCGGCGAGATCCGCGTCACGTCGCCCATCAAAAAGCGGTCGAGCATCAGGTCCCCCACCACCAGCACCTTGACCCCGGACAGCTGCTGAAGAATATCGTGACCCCTTTTTCGGGACAGGAGCTTCACTGTTGTGTTCCTCCGTTGAGGTCCGGGCCGGTGCGGTCCCGGGCGGAATATGCCGTGGCAATGATGAACAGGAAGAGGATCAGCACCTCCGTGTCACCAAAATTGTACTCGAAAATGCCAGCGGTGAAAAATGCTGTGGCCGCGGCCAGCGGGGCCAGCTGGAAGAACATGCGAGGGTCGAAGTTCCCGCCGGCCGGAGCGGGACGGTGGGAGAAACCACCCAGCCGGCGCAACCGGCGCAGCAGGTCGCTGAGCAGCCAGAGCACGAACCAGAGCCAGAAACCAAGGCCCACCAGCCCCATTTCGGCAGCCACCTGCACCTGGGTGTTGTGCAGGTGGATGGTCTCCTCGTTCACCGCCCGGTGGGTGCGGTACGCCGGGTAGAGCCCCTCCACATTGCCGATGCCCACCCCCTGCAGGGGATTGTCGATCACCATCCGTACACCGCTCTTCAGCTGGTTCAGGCGGTCGATGTTGGACACATTGGTGCGGGTGTCGAAGATGTCCTGGATCCGGTCGGCCAGTGTCCCCTGGGTCAGGGCCAGCACCACAACCAGGGCCAGCGGCACGGTGATCAGCCGCCAGGACCGGAGGCAGGCGGCGATCACAACGATGCCGGCGATCAGGCCCACCCAGGCGTGACGGGAGTAGGTCATCACCAGGGCCAGCGAAACCAGCACCAGCGAGGCCCAGATCCACCACCGCCCCCTCCCCTGTCCCCGCCCCCCCCTGGGCGAACTGGCCAGCAGGGCGATGATCACCACGTCCACCAGCATCAGGATGCCGGAGTAGGTCATGTAGTGCCCCATGGGGCCGGAAATGCGGTGTCTGACGCCGCCCACATCGTCGATCACATACTCGGCCAGGCCCACCAGGGCCACCATTCCCCCCATCAACACCACCACGTGGACCAGGGGCATCACGTCATCCTCCCCCTCCATGATGTTGTAGAAGAGCAGCAGCACCAGCAGGTTTGTCAGGCCCACGGTTTCGCGAAGACTGACCTGGGGATCGAGGGAGAGCGAAGCGGAGACAACACCCTGGATGATGAAGAAGAATAGGGGGATCATCAGCGGCAGCGGGCGAAACCGGCGCCCCCCCCGTCTGAGCAGCAGGCCGAACCAGAGCAGGACCATCAGGTTGATGGCGATCTGGACCAGAGCGATCCGGGTCACCCCGAAGAGGGTCAGGGCCAGCAGCAGGTAGAGCAGTTTTTCGCCCGCTCCGGACCTTTTGCCCAGCGGGTCGGCAAAGATTTCACCGGCGCGGAGCAACATCCCTGTCTCCCTTGTCCACTCCTCTCCTCCTGGTACACGGGGTCATGACAATTCGATCCTCACTATAGACAGGCACTCCCACGCTGTCAACGAATGGGGTTTCCTCCCTTTGCATGGTGTCCCGCGACTCAATATAATCACTCCCATGTTAAGTATCCCCGATGGTTACACTCTGCTGAGGCCAGAGCCGGGCCTGGCGCTGCTGCTGCGGCAGGGTCTTCTGCCCCTGCTGGAGCAGGCCGGACTCACCCGCTTCCCGATTCCGCCGCCTTACGCTGCCCACGGTCCGGAACCGGCGGCCGGACGGGGCACGGCCTGGCGGGTGGAGCTGGGGGACGGTCCCCCCCTGGTGACTAAGCACTACCGCCGGGGAGGCTTGCTGGGCAAGCTTCGAGGAGACCGATACAGCGGTGTGAACCGGCAGTTCGAAGAGATCCGGGTCTGCCAGGCGGCCCGGGCCGCCGGGCTGCGGGTGCCGCTGATTCAGTGCCTCTGGGTGAAGCGGGCCGGCCGCTTCAGTTCGAGAATGGCCGCGGCCACAAGGGAGGTCCCGGGGGCCCGGGACCTGTTTCACGCCCTGGGCGACCTCCGGGAAGCGTCGGAACGGGGACTCCTGCTTGCGGCCGTGGCGGCGGAGGTGAGGAAACTGCACGATGCCGGCATCCTTCACCCGGACCTCAACCTGGGCAACATCCTGGTGGCCGGAACCGCCGACGAAGCGGAGATCCACCTCATCGATTTCGACCGGGCCACGGTCATGGACCGGCCCCTGGACAGGAAGGAACGGCAGGGTGCCCTGACCCGCATGTATCGCTCGCTGGCCAAGCTCAGCCGTCCCGCGCCGCCGCCCCTTTCCCCCGAAGAGAAGGAGCTCTTTATTTCCAGCTATTGGCACGACGAAACCGGGCCCCACACCGCCCTGCGCCGGCGCTGCCGCCGGGAGCTGGCCCTGCACCGCTTCTGGTGGCGTCTCAACCCGCCCCGGGGAGGGACGAACCGATGACCGCTGATCTCCACAAACCTGTTGCCACCGTCCTTCCGGATCTCGATTCGCTGAAACGAATCCTGATCATCCGCCTCGGCGCCCTGGGGGACGTGGTACGCACCCTGCCCGCCCTGCGGGCCATCAGACACCGCCTGCCCAAAGCGCACATCAGCTGGCTGGTGGAGGAAGGCAGCCGCCAGCTGCTGGAGGGCCACCCCGACCTGGACCAGGTGATCATGCTGCCCCGGCAACGGCTCTCCTCCGAACTGCTTCGCCCCTGGCAGCTGCACCGCGGGCTGGGCCGGTTGGGCGGTGTGCTGCGGCAGCTGCGGGCCGAAAAGTTCGATGCGGTGTTCGACCTCCACGGCCTGCTGAAGAGCGGTCTGCTGGCCCGGGCCAGCGGCGCGCCGATCCGTTTCGGCTTTCCCCGGGACCTGGGCCGGGAGGGCAGCCACCGTTTCACCACCCACCAACTCAATGTACCGCCGGAGGTGAAGAACCGGGTGGACCGGCTGTTCCACATGCTCACCGTGGCCGGTATCGAACCCCGGCCCGAGGCCGGCACCGGCATCTTCCCCTCGGACCAGGCCCTGGCCGTGGTGGACCGCTACCTGGGGGAGATTGTGCCCGACGATTCCCGGGGGGTGGCCGTCTTTGCCGTGGGGTCGAGCAACCAGCAGTCCTGGAAACGGTGGCCGGTGGACCGATTCGCCAGGGTGGCCACGGAGCTCACCAGCCGCCTGCCGCTGGAGGCGCTTCTGGTCTGGGGCCCGGGTGAGGAGGAGATGGCCCGGGCGGTGCTGGAGGCCGCCGGCAGCGCACCGCACATCCACCTTGCCCCGCCACTCCAACTGATGGAACTGGCCGCCCTGCTCCAGCGCAGCCGTCTCTTCGTGGGCGGGGACAGCGGCCCCATGCACCTGGCCGCGGCCATGGGCGCCCCGGTTGTGGGCATCTTCGGCCCCACCGACCCGGAGCTGAACCGACCGCTGGCCCCCGGCGGCTTCCGCGCGGTGCAACCCCTGGTGGTGGACGGGCAGTTGAGCAAGCAGGAACGCCGGCGGACGGTGCGCATGGATGAAGTGTCGGCGGACCAGGTGCTGGAGGCCGCCGAGGAACTCTTCCAGCAGGGCACCGGCACGCACCAGACCCAACAACAGGTTGAAGAACAACAGCCCATGGAACGGGCAGCCATCCTCGGCTCGGCCATCGAGGCCCAGGTGCTCACCAACCTGCTGGAGCAGGACCGCATCCCCCACATGGTGAGGCTGTTCCGGGAGATCGCTTTTGACGGGATCTTCGAGCCGCAAAAGGGCTGGGGTGAGTTGCTGGTGCCGCCGGAACGGAAGGATGAGGCCTGCGCCCTGCTGGAGACGGTGAGATCGGGGGAGGGATTAGGGCAGGGCCCTGATGCGTGAGACCAGGTCGGTGGTGGCGTGGTCAGTGTTGTCACCGACGATGCGGACCTCCCCGCCCACCGACTCCACCACTCCCCGTTCCGGCACGCTCTCCACGGTGTAGTCGGTGCCCTTGCAGTGCACGTCCGGTTTCAGGGCCCGGATCACCTCCACCACCGTTGGTTCGTCAAAGAGGGTGACATAGTCCACCGGCTCCAGGGCGGCCAGCAGCTCGGCCCGCTCCAGCTCCGGCTGGATCGGTCGTCCCGGCCCCTTCAGCCCCCGCACACCGGCATCGCTGTTCACCGCCACCACCAACAGGTCACCCTCCGCAGCGGCGCTGTAGAGGTAGCGGACGTGGCCCACGTGCAGCAGGTCGAAGCAGCCGTTGGTCAGCACCACCCGGCGGCCCGCGGCCTTCGCCTCGCGGATCCTGGGCACCAGATCGGCCAGGGGAAGGATTCTGTTTCGGGGATCAGAGGCCTGCTTCAAAACGCACCGCGCCTTCCAGTTCGTCGGGGCTCACCGTGGCGGTGCCCCACTTCTTCACCACCAGCCCGCCGGCCAGGTTGGAGAGCAGCGCCGCTTCGTAGTAGCTGCCGCCGCTGGCCAGGGCCAGGGTGAAGGTGCTGATCACCGTGTCGCCGGCGCCGGTGACGTCGGCCACCTCGCCGTCGTCGTGGGCCAGAATCCGGCGGAACCCGTCCCCGTCCACCAGCACCATCCCCTCGCCGCCCCGGGTCACCAGCACCGCCTCGGCGTCCAGCTTGTTGCGCAGGTCTCCGCCCATGCGCGCCGCAACCTCCACATCGCCGTCGGCTTTCTCGCCAAAGATCTCCTCCAGCTCGGGCTCGTTGGGCGTGGCTGCGGAGACCCCGGGATAGGAGAGCAGGCCCCAGCGGGAATCGAGGGTCACCGCCAGGCCTGCGGCCCGGGCGGTCTTGATCAGGTGGGCGGCCAGTTCCCGGTCCACCGCGCCCTGCCCGTAGTCGGAGATCATCACCGCGTCCACCTGCCCCACCCGGCTGTCGAGGATCTCGCGAACCCGAGCCCGCTGGATCTCATCGTAGCTGAACGGTTCCTCGCGGTCCACCCGCACCACCTGCTGCTGCTTGACGTGCCGGCTCCCGGCGCTGACCCGGGTCTTGGAGGTGGTGTCGTGGCCCTCCACCGAGAGGATCCCGTCGGTGGGTACGCCCTTTTCGTCAAAGATATCGATCAACGAGCGGCCGTGCTCGTCGGCTCCCAGCACCCCCACCGGCAGGGCCGCGCCGCCCAGGGCGCTGAGGTTGTTCACCGAGTTGGCGCAGCCGCCGGGCACCACCCGGGTCTGCTTGTGGTCGAGGATCAGGATCGGGGCTTCCCGGGAGATCCGGGAGATCTCGCCGTAGATGAAGACATCGGCGATCAGGTCGCCAAAGAGCAGCACCTTCTTCCCCTTGAACCCCCGCAGCAGTTCCAGCAGCCGCGCAGCGTCCACCCCCTGGATCTTCGGTTCACTCATCCGCTCAGCTCTCCAGTTCGAGGATCAGGTCCACCGCCGCGGCCAGGTCCTCGGTGACGTGGTGCGGCCGGGAGGTCCAGTTGTGGGAGTGGTATTCCAGCAGTCCGGCGCCATAGCCGGTGCGGACCATGACCCCGGTGAGCCCGGCATTGATCGCCATGGTCACATCCTTGATGTGGTCGCTCACCAGGTAGGAGCGGGCCAGATCGATGTCCAGCTCCTCGCCCGCCTTGAGCAGCATCCCCGGCCGGGGCTTGCGGCAGTTGCAGTCGAGGCGCCAGGGCGGCTCACCCACGTCGGGGTGGTGGGGACAGAAGTAGATGCCGTCCAGCCGGGCGCCGGCCTCTTCCATCAGCAGCGCTTCCAGCCGCTTGTGCACCACGTGGACCAGCGGCTCCTCGAAGTAGCCCCGCGCCACCCCGGCCTGGTTGGTCACCAGCACCGCGGGGATGCCGGCGTCGTTCAGCTTGCGGATGCCTGCTGCCGACCCGGGGAGCAGCCGCAGGCGCCGCTCATGGTTGACGTAGCCCACCTCGCGGCTCACCGTCCCGTCGCGATCGATAAATACGGCCTTCTTCGTTCCCACGGTTGCATATCCTGTTCTGCAAGGAGCGGCCGCCGGGGCCGCCGTTATTGCCGGTTGTATGAATGAAAATGGTACTGCTACCGGGTGGAGATTTCAACCCGGCCAGTTGCGGATCAGGATGCGGGCAGCTTGTCCAGCCGCTCGGCGATCCAGAACTTGATCAGCGACTGCCGAGGCACCGACAGCCGTCGAGCCTCCATGTCCAGTCGCTCAACCATCCAGGCAGGGAAGTCCACATTGACCCGCTTGTGGCCCCCATCGGGTTTTTTTGCAGGCGGGTCGGTCCGCCCAACTGTGCCCGATCCCCTGCCCGGCTTCCCCGGCTTACCAGGATTTCCCTGTTCTCCAGCTTTCATCAGCACACCCCCACATCGGAATCCAAATCAATCCAAGGTATATATAATATACCTCTGATATACCTGTAGTATACCTTTTTCACACTTTCATGAAAAGTCAACGGGATCGGGGAAAGGCAGCGGATTACCCCGCCGGGGTGGAGCCTTCCGCGGGACGGACATCGGGCGGTCCCTCATCATCCTCACCGTCGTCCGGGTCATCTTCGTCTCCGTCGTCATCCTCATCCTCGTCGCTGCTCCGTTTCTGGAAGATCTTGGCGACCAGGATGCTGAAGAAGTAGAGCAGAAGCATCGGCCCGGCAAAGAGGACCTGGGTGGGGATGTCCGGTGTGGGGGTGATGATGGCGGCGATGATGAAGATGATCAGCACGGCGTAGCGCAGGTTCTTGATCATGAACTTCGGGGTGATCAGTCCCAGCCGGGCGAGAAAGAAAACCAGGATCGGCATTTCGAAGACCAGCCCCAGACCCAGCAGGATCTTGTTCAGGGTGCCCAGATACTCGCGAATGGTGATGATGGCCCGGAACTGTTCCCCCACGCCCAGCAGGAAGCCGCAGACCCGGGGAAAGGCCAAATAGTAGCCGAAGGCGGCCCCGCCGATGAAGAAGAGGGTGGAGAAGAAGATAAAGGGGATGCCGTAGCGCTTCTCCTTTTTGTAGAGGCCGGGGGCGATGAAGAGCCATGCCTGGGTGATGACAAAGGGGCTGGTGATAAAGATACTGGCCAGAAAGGCCACCTTCATGTAGAGCAGGAAGGGGTCGGCCAGTTTGGTGAAGGCCAGCCCCTCCCCTTCCTTGAGAAAGGGCAGGATGGGTTGGGAGAGGAAGAGAAAGAGCTGCTCGGAGAAGATCCAGCAGGCCATGAAACCGACGAAGATGGCGATCCCGGAATACATCAAGCGGCGGCGCAGTTCATCGAGGTGGTCGAGGAACCCCATCGCCCCTTCCGCGGGCTGGTCACCGTCCTTTTTTCTCATTCCCGTTCCGCGTCCGAGGTGGTGGGTTCTTCGAAGGGCAGTTCGGCTTCCGGAGCCTCTATCGTGGCCTCATCCGCGGCCGGCGGTTCGGTGGGAGGAGCATCGTCCGGCGGCGTCTGCCGCTCGGCGGCCCGCCGGCTGTATTCATCTTCGCGCTTCCGGCGTTCCGGGGCGTTGACCTTCTCCTCCTCCTTGTGGACTTCCAACTCGAGGGTGTTCTTCAAGTCGTTGGTGGCCCGGCGGAACTCCCCCAGGGCCTTGCCCAGGGTGCGGCCCAGCTGCGGCAGTTTCCGCGGGCCAAAAATGACCAGCGCGATCACCAGGATCACCATGATTTCGGGCCAGCCCAGGGAACCCATACGTTTCTCGCCTCCAGTTACCCCGCAAAAATTGCGAAAAACCATGGTACGGTCCGGGCCGGACCATGTCAACTCCCCCTTTTCCGTTTATCCGTAACGGTGTTTAGGCTATACTTGAAAGGGAAAACAGCCGACATGAAGACCGATCCGCGGCCAATGGGCCGCGACTGAACATACGAGGCACCATGAAACAGTACCGCATCACCATAATGGCCTGTTCGATCATCCTGATCTCTGCCCTGGCCGGCGGCATTTTCGGCGGACGGGTACTGGCCGTCCCCGGCGGCCAGGCCGAATATCTGAAGCTCTTCACCGAAATCATCGAAAAGACCGAGCAAAACTACGCGAAGGAAGTGGACCAGAAGGAACTGGTCTATGGCGCCATCGAAGGCCTGCTGGGCACCCTGGACCGCCACTCCAATTTCCTCGCCTCCGAGAACTTCACCGCCATCCGCGAGGAACAGCAGGGCAAATTCTTTGGTCTGGGCATCGTGGTCTCCATGCGCGAGGACCGCATCACCGTGATCTCGCCCATCGAGGGCACACCGGCCTTCCGCCTGGGGATCACCGCCGGTGACGTGATCGACCGCATCGAGGGCGAGTCCACCGAAGGGATAAGTGTCAATGATGCGGTGTCGCTGCTCCGCGGCCCCAAGGGGACCACAGTGAACATCTCCATCGCCCGCCCGGGGTTCAAGGAACTGCTCGACTTCGCCATCGTCCGCGACGAGGTGCCGACCCACAGCGTGATCTACTCCTTCATGCTGGAGGACGGGGTGGGCTACATCCGGCTGAAGAACTTCACCCAGACCACCTCCGACGAGTTGAACGAGACCCTGGCCCGGCTGCGGGAGGAGGGGATGGATAAACTGCTCTTCGACCTGCGCAACAACAGCGGCGGCCTGCTGGATCAGGCGGTGCTGGTCTCCGACATCTTCCTGCCTGCCGACCAGAAAATCGTCTACACCCGGGGACGGATCCTCAGCTCGAACCAGGAATACTTCACCGCCGGTGAATCGAGCTCGGAATTCTACGAGAACATGCCGCTGGTGATCCTGATCAACCGGGGCAGCGCGTCGGCCTCGGAGATCGTGGCCGGAGCTGTGCAGGACCACGACCGGGGGCTGATCGTGGGCGAGGCCTCCTGGGGCAAGGGCCTGGTGCAGTCGGTCTACCCCCTCAGCTTCGACAGCGGCCTGGCCCTGACCACGGCTCGCTACTACACACCCAGCGGCCGCTCGATCCAGCGGGACTACGAATTGCTGGACGAGTACTATTTCCCGGCGGCCGAAGGTATGGAACCCACCGAGGAGCTTCCCCCGGTGGAGGACGACGTGAGCTACACCTCCACCGGACGCAAGGTCACCGGCGGCGGCGGGATCAGCCCCGATGTGGAGGTCAAGCAGAACCGCCGCTCCGAGTTCGTCCAGCGCCTGTATGCCTACGCCATCTTCTTCAACTTCGCGGTGAACCACACCACCGAACACGGTGAAGTGGCGGGACGGGATTTCGTGCTGAACGACGCCGCCCTGCTGGAGTTCCGTAACTACCTCGAGGAGCGGGAGCTCGATTACGTCGAGAACGATCTGCTGGAAGGACGGGACGAGATCGAGCGGGAGATCCGCCAGGAGCTGCTCTCCACCATGGAAGGGCTGGATGCCGGCTACCGCTTCTTCCTCGAGGACGACGTGCAGGTAGAGCGGGCCATGGACCTCTTCGACCAGGCCGACGAACTGTTCATCAGTTCGATGAAACTGCGCCGCCTGCGGCAGGAGAACGAGGCTGATTCGGTTGTGTCCCAGACCGGTCAGGCAAAGAGTGGGCCGGAGGACGAAGCGGCCGCTTCCGTCCGATAGTGTCGAACGTTGGCTTCAGCTGTAAGCATGGCTGGCGCAGCTTGTGCGTCAGCACAAGGTGTGACAGACGCGATTGTCGGCTGCAAGCGTTTGTCAGCTGGCCGTAATGTGGTGCCGGTCGAGGAGAATGATCGCCACGACAAAACGCCAACCAGCTGCGGCAAGCCTCAAATCAATCCATGATCAGTTCGGCTGGAATTTCCGCCGAAGTGAAGGGACCGAAGAGTCGCTGGTGCCCGCTGCGCCATTTCGTTCCGCGGCCCAAGCCGGAGGGCGGCTCGACCAGGAAATAGATCGAGTGCGCCTCGTGCGAAATCAGCCACTCAACCTCGCTACCTAAGGTCACTGGTGGAAATTGACGGGACCCCAAGGCCACCGGCTCGCCGCCGGGACCAACCGGGGGCAGGCCGAAAAACATCGCCACTCGCGCGTCGCCCTGCGGCTTCCCGTCGGCCGCGCGCAGCACCATGCGATGCCTTGTCAACCGATCGCGCAGGTCGATCACACCCACGTCGATCCGGCCCGCCTGATTGACCTCGGGCAGGTCTTCGGTATCGATCCGGTGCACCTCGGCCCCGACACCCGCCGTTACTTTGACGCTGTTCAGGCTCCCTCGGAAGGTGTGGGCAAAATGCCCGTGCTCGTCGAACAGCAACCACACGACACGAGGATTACTACCGGTTCCCGTGACCGTCACCAGCACCTCCACTCCGCGGCTGCCGAATCCACCTGGCAACAACACTTGTCCGACAAGGGTGCGTTCAGGCGGAGCAGCGTGTTGGTCCCTTGCCGGTTCCCCGCCGGGCGCGCAGGCAGCGACGATTACCAGGAGCACAGTTAAGAGGGCGGCAGCATGTAACTTCACGTAACAGTCTCCCCAATCCAGCCTGATCTCTGAAAGGCAACAACCGGGAGGCCTTGCCCCGCCAACGTAGCGCCCATCACCTGCGGGCAGGTGGCACGGCCGTTGCCACCAGAGCAACGACCACAAGTTTGGCACGGGCCGTGACACCTGGCTGACAGGGGGTGGCCTCATATGTATTAGATTGCTTCTCTCTTCAACAGGCCAATCAATTCATCTACACTATTCAACTCGTTCAATTTCGTGGCATCGACTAATACATCAAGAGTGTCGTTCAGTTTGAGGATTATTGGATAATAGTAGCTACGCTTAAATCTATCCTCGAATTCGTCTTTATGCATAAACGTGAACTCATGTTTGGTCGTTTCCCTAAACTGCTTCCAGGCCTTGCGCTCGAATAAGTTCCCATATGTGATTTTACACAGGTTACATTCATATGTTTTTGGGCTTAGCAATTTGTGCCCAACATCTAGCAAGGTGTTGAGTTTACCGCTGTTTGCATTGTAGACAAATATAAGATTCATTTTCTTGGGCAATCTAACGCTAAGCTAACCGATCAGGCGGCGCAGCCGACTGATCCGTGTTGAGCGATTTGTTAGCCATCTTCTATAGATCCAGGACAAACGAAACATCGCCTGAAGCATAGCGATATGACTCAGTGATTATTTTCTTTGCCACAATCAACTCGTCGTCATTGCGAGGTGCATAAACCAACATTTCTTTGACGCCTCGATCGTAGTACATGTGGCGGACTCCCCACCGTTTTGCCAGTATTTCGTCCTCGACCGGTGCATCGACGACGGCATGAAAACTTCCATCTTCATGAAGATGACAAAACTCTCTGCTGCCTGCCGTTGGCATGAACGCATCATCATGAGCGGCTGATACCTTTTCATCAAGCCACAATGCCCGCGACGTCGGAACGGAAATCGCTGTGTCGTGCTCCGTGACATTGGGGAATGTGTTGAAGGCCCATTTTTTCAATTCCAAACGAACGTCTTCCGGGCCCAGATCGGAAAATTGCAACTGGGGAGGCTCTTGTCCAATTTCGGGGTGTTCGCCTTCGCGAACAGGTAGCTCAATACGACTCATGGTCCTGTACTCCGTCTACATTTTCTGAATTGGCTGACAATCGCGATAAGCGGACACCAAGAGACGCGCGCGAAGCGTTCGGCTATTGGTGTTCCGCTTTATCGCGTTGTTAACCTGAGTGAGAATGCTGCTTGAACATTCTCATCAGACAATCGCCATTTGACTGACCGGCGTAATCGTGCTTGTGCAACGTTTAAACCCGGGCAACAGAAAGCCCTCGACCGCCTTGATGTCCTCCGCCTCCAGAACGTAATAGATAACGTGCTCAGGAAACGCTCCATACGTGGCCAGAAGCTTCACACCTTCGGTTTTTGGATCAAAAAGAGTCTCTGATCCTCCCTCATCTTTGGGACACAGTTCTGGTGTGTGGGTTTGCGTGATGTGGAACAGCATTGCCTTCGTCCTCATTCTATTTGAATTGTTTCCATTTTCTGCTTCAACCCCTTCGGTCTCGAGACGAGATCCCAAGTACACCACTCGGTTACGGTTCCAGGATCTGAATCCTCCTCGATCGGTGGTGGCATGGGATCAATATTAGAATATTAGATTTGGGCGATAAAGACTAGTATTTACGCAAAGTGAAATGGTGACGGCGGGGAATATCCGAAAATACAGCATGTGCGCATCGAGACGGAATCGATGAACTATCTGGAACTGGAGGGAGGCAGTGGGTATCCCGAAAAGTTTTTACTCTTTCGCGCCTTCGCCAAAGAAGTTGACCGTGGAATAGCCGTCCACGTCCTTGCCGAAGGACTCGGTGCGTTTGGGCATCACCAGGAAGGTGGCCTGCTCTCCCATAACCTTGGAGAAGATCACCCTCCCCTCCTCCTCGCCCTGCCGGATCAGCAGTTCGGCGAACTGCTCGCTGCGCGGCGAGGTGAGGTCAAAACTGCAGATGGGGCAGCTGAACTCGATCTCCTCACCCGCGTGGGCGGGAAAATCGTCGGAGTGGATGACCTCGTAGTCACCCAGGCTGGGGCTGAAGAGAAAAAGCCCCTTGAGGCTGGAAAGGTTGGCCTTAAGTATGATTTTGGTGCCCGGGTTCAGCTCGGCGCTGCACGTGGGGCAGAGAAAGCGTTTCTTCAGCATGGGACCTCCCGACAAACCTCCGGCTACTTCTCCGGCTATTTGCTCCGGCTACTTATATTCCAGCGCCTTGCTGGGACAGAACATGGCGCACGCCGGCTGGCCCCCGCAGACATCGCACTTGATCACCACTGATGCGGGTTCGTCAAAAAGCATGTTGCCGAAGGGACAGGCCGCCACACAGGACATGCAGCGGACACAGCGTTCCTCGTCCACATCGATGGCCCCGGTCACCTCGTTGCGCACCAGGGCTTCCACCGGGCAGGCCCGCACACAGGCCGCCACCTCGCACTGCAGGCAGAGCATGGGAATGAATGTCTCGTTCCCCGTGTCATGGACCTTGACCCGGGACCGGCGCAGGCCGCCCCCCCCGGTGGAGTGGACGAAGGTGCAGGACAGCTCGCAGGTCCGGCAGCCGATGCACTTGCCCGGGGTCACGTAGAGTCGTTTCAACTGCACAGCCAGTTCCTTGTCTACCATTGCACCATCCTGGAAAAGGTTCGAGCCGTGTCCTTGCTCCGGCAGGTGTCACACTTCTCGAAGTCATCGATGGTCATTCCCTCGCGTTCGCAGATATATTCCGCCTGGGCGCGGGTGATGTATGAAGTACCGCACTCGGTGCAGCGCAGCATTTCGAAATCCTGGCCCCAGATCCGCCGCTGCACCCCGTTCTCCCGGAAGGTGATGGCATCGGTGGGACAGATCCTGGCGCAGACCGCACAGCCCACGCAGCTCTCGGACGGCTCGTTCATCGGCGTGCCGATGGTCTTCTTCACGCCGCGACCCACGGTGGAGATGGCATGGTGGCCCATCTGGGCGCAGATCCGGGTGCAGAGCCCGCAGAGCATGCAGTTGTAGGGATCGGCGTCCACGGTCAAGGTTGTTTCCTGGAGCCCGTACTCCGCCGCCAGGTCCCTGATCACCGGGGAGGTGGGACAGCGGGCCAGCAGCAGGTCGAGGACATTGCGCCGGCACTCCCGCACGTCCTCGGAAGCGGTGTTCACCTCCAGGCCCGGCTCGATGGGATAGAGACAGGCAGTGACCAGCCCCTTCCACCCTTTCCAGTCACGGTGGGTGATCTCCACCATGCAGAGCCGGCAGGCTCCCGAGTCCTCCACCGCCTCGTGGTGGCAGAGGGTGGGAATCCGGATGCCGGACCGGCCGGCGACCTTGAGGATGGTCTCCCCCTCGCTGCCGCTCACCGTCGTGCCGTTGATCGATAAACTGATGAGGCCCATGACAGTCATCCTTCAGTAGCCCGGTGGATCCGGGTCAATGTACCTCGATGGCTTCATCCGGACACACGGCAATGCAGGCGCCGCAGCGCGTGCACTTGTCATCGTGGATCTCGTGCCGGGATTTCTTCTTGCCGCTGATGGCATCGAAAGCGCAGACCTTGGCGCAGGCCGTGCAGCCGGTGCAGGCGTCGTTGATCGAGTAGGTGATCAGGCTCTTGCAGACGCCGCCGGGACAGCGGTGGTCTTCGATGTGCGCCTGGTACTCGTCCCTGAAGTATTTCAGCGTGCTGTTCACCGGGTTGGCCGCCGAGGAGCCGAGGGCGCAGAGCGAACCGTTGGTCAGTACCGAAGAGAGCCGTTCGATGCTCAGCAGGTCGTCGGGCTGGCCCGCACCGCTGCAGATGCGCTCGAGAATGATCAGCAGCTGCTTCAGCCCTTCCCGGCAGGGAACGCATTTTCCGCAGGATTCCTCAACGAGGAAGTTGACGAAGTAGCGGGCCACGTCCACCATGCAGGTGCGGTCGTCCATGACGATCATGCCGCCGGAGCCCATCATCGAACCGGCAGCGGTGAGGGTGTCGAAGTCCACGGCCAGGTCGAGGGAAGATTCGGGCAGACAGCCGCCGGAGGGACCGCCGGTCTGCACCGCCTTGAACGGCCGGTCGCCAATGATCCCGCCCCCCACACCGAAAATGATGTCGCGCAGGGTGATGCCCATGGCCACTTCCACCAGCCCGGTGTTCTTCACCTTGCCCACCAGGGAGAAGGCCTTGGTGCCGCTGCTGCCCTTGGTCCCTACCGCGGCAAAGGCTTTGGCCCCCTCGTCGAGGATGTAGGGCACGCAGGCGAAGGTCTCCACGTTGTTCAGCACGGTGGGCTTGTCATGGAGCCCCTTGACCACCGAGTGGACATACTTGGCCCGCGGCTCGCCAACCTCACCGGCCACCGATTTCATCAGTGCCGATGATTCGCCGCAGACAAAGGCGCCGCCGCCGCGGTTGATCTCCACGGTGAAGTCGAAACCGCTGCCGAGGATGTTCTCGCCCAGCAGCCCGGCTTCCGCGGCCTGCTCGATGGCAATGCCCAGCCGCTTGCGGGCCAGCGGATATTCCTCGCGGACGTAGATGAAGCCACGGTTGGCGCCCACCGCGTGGGCCCCGATGATCATCCCCTCGATTACCGCGTGGGGGTCGCCCTCGCAGATCGAGCGGTCCATGAAGGCCCCGGGGTCGCCTTCATCGGCGTTGCAGATCACGTAGTGCGGGTGGTCGTCCACCTTGCGGCAGGTGTCCCACTTGCGGCCGGTGGGGAAACCGCCCCCGCCCCGCCCGCGCAGGCCCGACTTCTTGACCACGTCGATGACCTTCCCCGGCTTCATGGCCAGGGCCTTGGGCAGCCCCTGGTAACCGCCCACCGCCAGGTAGTCATCCAGCTGTTCCGGGTCGATCCGCCCGATATTGCGCAGCACCAGGCGGTGCTGTTTGGCGTAAAAGTCGATCAGGTCCCAGGTCTTCACCCGTTCGCCGGTTTCGAGGTTCTTGTAAAGAAGCCGCTCCACCAGCTCGCCGTCGATCAGCGTGGATTGGACGATCTTCTTCACATGGCTCGGCTTGACCTTCTGGTAGAAGATCTTCTCCGGCATCAGGATCACCAGCGGGCCCTGCTCACAGAACCCGTGACAGCCGGTCTCCTTGATCACCATCCGCACGCCCACCTTGAGGCCGGCGGCCTTGGTCTCGACCCTGAAGGCTTCGGCCACGTCGGCGCTGCCGCCGGCCAGGCATCCGGTGCCGGCACAGATCAGGATCTCACGCTTGACCTTGCCGGCCTGGACCTGCAATTTTTTCCGCTGTTTCTCCAGTGCCAGCGGGCTACTGAACCTCATCTTCTCACCTGCCTACCTCAAGACGCGCTTGATCTTGCTGATCCGCATCTTGCCGTAATATTGCTCATTGACCATCACCACCGGCGCCATGGCGCAGGTTCCCACGCAATTGACCGACTCCAGGGTGTATTCTCCGCATTCGGTGGTCTCCCCGGGGTTGACCTTCAGCTGGCGCACCAGCTCGTCAAGGATCAAACCGGCGCCGCGAACGTGGCAGGCCGTGCCCAAGCAGACCCGGATCACCTTTTTGCCCTTGGGTTTTAGGCTGAAGGACGAGTAGAAGGTGGCCACGCTGTACACCTTGCTCAGCGGCAGGGCCAGCGCGTCGGCGGCCTGCTTCAGCGCCTCGGGGGGCAGATAGCTGTACTCCACTTGAATGTCCTGCAGCACCGCGATCAGTTCGGCCGGCTCGGCCGGATGGCGGTCCAGGATTCCCTGCAGCGGTTTCAGATCCAGTTCCATCCTCGGCGCTCCTCCCCCCTACCGCTTGCAGCCCAGGCGGTGCCCGGCCATCATGGCCTTGACGTTGATCTCGGCCACCTTGCCGGAGAATTTTTTCTCCACGAAGGCCTTGAGATTCTTGATCTGCACGATTGCGGTCCGTCCCACAAAGGCTCCCAGCATCACCATGTTGGTGGCGCGGGGCGAACCGCACTCGATGGCGATGTCATTGGCCGGCACCAGCAGCTCGTCCACGTCGTCCCGCTCCGAGGTGACCTCGATCAGCGACGCGTTGACGATGATCGTCCCGCCGCTCTTGACCCGCGGGGCGAACTTGTCCATGGAAGGACGGTTGAGCACCACCAGCGCCTTTGGCGTGGAGATGATCGGCGAGCCGATGGGCTCGTCGGAAACCACCACCGTGCAGTAGGCCGTCCCGCCCCGCATCTCCGGTCCGTAGGAGGGCAGCCAGACCACCTGCTGCCCCTCCTGCATGGCGGTCTTGGCCAGGAACTGGCCGATGGACATGATGCCCTGGCCGCCGAATCCGGCAAAGAAGGTTTCCAGCTGCATGGCTATTCCCCCTCCTCGACCGGGGGCTCCTTGAAGACCCCGAGCGGGTAGAACGGAATCATGTTCTCCTCAACCCACTTGGTGGCCTCCAGCGGCGTGAGGCCCCAGTTGGTGGGACAGGTGGAGAGCACCTCCACCAGGCTGAAGCAGTCGTTGTTCAGCTGGTGCTGGAAGGCCCGGCGCACCGCCCGCTTGGCCTGGATCGAGTGTCGAGCGTCGTGGACCGAGACGCGTTCGATGTAGGCCGGGGTGACCAGGGCCGACAGCAGCTCGGACATCCTGATCGGCTGGCCGGTGTGCTCGGTGTCCCGCCCGAAGGGAGAGGTGCTGGTGACCTGGTTGGCCAGCGTGGTGGGGGCCATCTGGCCGCCGGTCATGCCGTAGATCGCGTTGTTGACGAAAATGGTGGTGAACTTCTCCCCGCGGTTGGCGGCGTGGATGATCTCCGACATGCCGATGGAGCAGAGGTCGCCGTCGCCCTGGTAGGTGAAGACCACCAGGTCGGGACGCACCCGCTTGATCCCGGTGGCAAAGGCCGGGGCGCGGCCGTGGGCCGCTTCCTGGAAATCGCATTCGAAATAGTGGTAGATCAGCACCGAGCAGCCCACCGGCGCCACGCCCACCGCCTTGTCCATCACCCCCAGTTCATCCAGTGTCTCGCCCACCATACGGTGGATCACGCCGTGGGTGCACCCGGGACAGTAGTGGGTGATTTTGGGTGCGATGGATTCAGGTTTCCTGAAGACGGTCCTGTCCAGTGTCTCGACCATGGTCTCAACCCTTTCGCTTCCTGGCGGTCTTTTGTGCGACGGCTTTCTTTCGCGCCGGTTTCTTCTTCGCCGGTGGTTTGTCTCCGCCCACCAGGCGTTTCACTTCCGCCACCACCTCTTCCGGCGAGGGGACGATCCCGCCGCAGCGGCCGAAGAAACTCACCGGCTTGTCCCGGCCCACCACCCGTTCCACGTCCTCCACCATCTGCCCCATGCTCATCTCCACGCTGAGCAGCCGGCCCACCGGCTCGGCGGCCTTGCGCAGCTGCTCCTCGGGGAAGGGGAAGAGGGAGATGGGACGGAAGAGGCCCACCGAGATCCGCTGCCGCTTCAGCTCGGCGATGGCGGTCTTGCAGATGCGGGCCATGGTGCCGTAGGCCACCAGCATCACCTTGTTGTGGCGCGAGCAGTTGTATTTTTCGAAGAGCACCTCGTGCTTCTTCATCTCTTCGTACTTGGCGTAGAGAATATGGTTGTTCTTCTCCAGCATCACCGGGTCGAGATGGAGCGAGTGGATCTGGTTCCGCGTCCGGCCCTTGGCACCGGTGGTGGCCCAGGTTTTCGGGGGCAGGTCGCCCTCGTCCGGTGGATTGAACTCCACCGGTTCCATCATCTGGCCGATCATGCCGTCGCCCATCACCATCACCGGGTTGCGGTACTTGTCGGCGAGGTAGAAGGCCTTCATGGTCAGGTCCACCGCTTCCTGCACGCTGGCCGGGGCCAGCACCAGCACGCGGTAATCGCCGTGGCCGCCGCCCTTGGTGGCCTGGAAGTAGTCGGACTGGGCGGGCAGGATGCCGCCCAGGCCCGGGCCGCCGCGAACGATGTTGACGATCACCACCGGCAGCTGGGCGCCGGCGATGTAGGAGATCGCCTCCTGCATCAGGCTGATCCCGGGGCTGGAGGAGGAGGTGAAGACCCGCACGCCGGCTCCGGCGGCGCCGAAGAGCATGTTGCTCACCGCCAGCTCGCTTTCCCCCTGGAGAAAGACGCCGCCAACCTCGGGCATCCGCTTGGCCAGGTATTCGGCCAGCTCGGTCTGGGGAGTGATGGGATAGCAGAAATAGTTCGTGGCCCCGGCCCGGATGGCCGCCTCCCCGATGGCCTCGTTTCCCTTCATCAGCGTTTTTGCCATGACGATCGATCCTCGCTCGGGTCAAGATCCCCTAGTAATCAACCAGAATGTACTGCACGGCGTTGATGTCCACCTCGATGGCCACATCGGGACAGACGATGGCGCAGAGCCGGCAGCCGATGCAGCGTGACGGCTGATTCACCATGGCGTAGAAATATCCCTTGACGTTGAGTTCCTTGGACATGGTGATGATCTGCTGGGGACAGGCGGCGTTGCAGAGTTCGCAGCCCTTGCAGCGATCCTTGTCCACTCGAATCTGGGGCATGATGATTCCTCGGTCCGATTCCGACGCCGCCGTCACACCGGCAGGCTGGTCAGATCAGTTTTGATCGGCCCGCCCCACGGCGGCAGCATCACTCGCCTGAGGGGGAGCAAGGGACAATCGAAGCGGCCGGCATCCACGGTTCCGGCCATCCTGGTTTCCACGGTCACCAGGCGCACCGGGATACCGGTGCGGCGGCTCACCTCGCATGTCATTTCATATCCCTGGTAGATCTGTTCCGGAGTGGTCTCGTCCATCAGGTGCGTGTTGGAGACCAGCCCGCCCACCGAGAGCCGCGATGCGGCTTCGATTTCACCGAGAATCTTGAGGCACCCGTCAGCGGTGCTGGTGAAGGGCCGGTTGGCGTTCACCACGAAGAGCAGCAGTGTCTGCTCCGCATCGAGCACATCGGCCAACGAACCGAGCACCCGGGCCCCCACGTCATCGCCGCCCACGTCCCCCACCACCGCGGTCCGGTCGTCACCAAAGGACCCGCGTATTTCGGGAAGGATGATCGGCAGGTCGGCGAAGAACTGGGCCCCCTTCGGCGCCACCACCGTGGCCCCCCTCTTTTCCAGATCGTCGCAGGCTTCGCGGCAGCGGAAATAGAGGTTCACCACGTCGAGATCGAGAATTTTCACCGAATAGCCCAGATCGAGGAGATGGTGGCTGTAACTTACTGCGGTTTCAGTCTTTCCGCTGCCATACGTGCCCGTGAAGAGTGTGATCCGTTTCTCCGTGGTCATGGCGGCGGCTTTCCGTTTAGAGACCGTTTCAGTTCAGCTTCCGGAACGTGGCTACTGTATCAGATCAACCGGTGGACTTCAAGAAAGTCCGCCCCGATAAGCACGGCTGTGGGCGGGACGCTGAGAACAGCCCTATCCTTTCCCTGACAACCAGTTACCGTTCACGAAATGGTGGGATCCGACACCCCACGGGGACGGTGTGGAGGGGTTCGGGGCGGTGCCGCGGAACCTGTTTCACCGGGATGGGGAATAGCCGTGCCGGGGGTCCCCGCCGGCGGCCACCAGCACCATGTTCCGCGGATCCAGATGGGCCCGGGCGGCCTCGAGGATACGTGAAGAGGTCACCTGTTCCACATTGTCCACATAGGTGCGGATGTGGTCCAGGGGCAGACCGTTCAGCTCGGCGTCCAGCAGGTAACCGTTGATCTCCTGGTTCGTTTCCAGACTGAAGATGTAATTTCCGGTGAGGTAGCGCCTGGCCGATTCCAGTTCCTCGGGGGGCACCGGTTCCTCACGGATGCGGCGGATTTCGGCCAGGATCCCCTCCACCGCCCGGGCCTCGTTCTCCGGGGCCGTGCCGATGTAGCAGAGGAAGGCACCGGGGTCCACACCGGCGGAGGAACTGATGGTACCGAAGGTGCTGTAGGCCAGGCCCTGCTCGTCCCGCAATCTGCGGTTGAGACGTGAGGTGAACCCAGCCCCCAGTATCTTGTCCATCACCTTCAGCGGGAAGAAGTCGGGATCGTTGCGCCGGATCCCGGGGTGGCCGAGGTAGATGTTCACCTGCTCCTTGCGCATGGGAATACGCTCGATCACCAGTCCCCTGCCGGCCAGGGAGCTCGGTTCCGGGGGATCGGGCAGGCCGGCATCGGCGGCCTTCTCCCAGCCGCCGAACAGCGACTGCACCGTGGCCAGCACCTCACCGGCGTCCACATCCCCGGAAACGGCCAGGCAGGTGGTGCCCGGGGTGTAGTGCCGCTGGCGGAAGCGGCGCACATCGTCCGGGGTCAGGCGTTGCAGGGTCTCCTCGTAGCCCTCCACCGGGCGGTGCCGCGGGTGGCCGGCAAAGACCAGTTCGTTGAACCGCTTCAGCGCCACCGAACGGGGATCGTCCAGGTCGGCCACGATGTCGGCCAGCACCCGCTGTCGTCTTTTTTCGAACTCGTCGGCATGGTATTCCGGTTCGATGAGCATCCGCGCCGGCAGGCCCAGGGCCGTTTCCAGGTCGGCGGAACTCATGCTGACGGAGATCCCGCTGAGCAGGTAGCCGCCGTAGGTCAGCATCATCCCGCCCAACGACTCCACCCGGTGGCTGATCTCCCTGGCGCTGAGCCCGGCGGCGCCTGAATCGAGTAGCCGGCCGCAGAGCGCACCCAGCCCGGCGGTGCGCTCCTCGTCCTGTCGGGCGCCGGCCCGCACCACCGTCTCCACCGAGACCAGGGGGTGGGTGCGGTCCTCCCGGATGAAGAGCCGCAGCCCGTTGGGCAGCACGTGACGCTCCACCGGCCCGAGGTCGAAGTGCGGTCGTGCCGGTGCGCCGCCGGTCCGGGGCTGTCCGTTCATGGCCCCTCCTCCCCGCCGTCGCTGTCTTCGGGAGACTCCGGTTCCAGCAGGGCCACCGTCCGCCCCGCCGGATCGAAAAGCCGGCGGGCGGTCTCGATGATCCGCTCCCCGTCCACCTCGTCCAGGCGGGTGAAAAAGTGGTCGAGAAAATCCAGCCCCCCCACCATCAACGATCGTCCCAGCAGGTAGGACTGGTCTTCCAACGACTGGCCGGCCAGCACCATGTTCATCCAGATCTGCCGCCGGGCCCGCTGGATTTCCTCGTCCGTCACCCGTTCGCGGCAGAGGCGGTCAAGCTCGTCCTGCAGCACGGTCTCCAGTTGCTCCAGCGGTACGCCGGGCCGGGCCTGGCCGCAGAGTTCCATCAGAAAGGGCAGGCGGCTGGGCAGGTAGCTGAACCAGGCCTCGGTGGCCAGCTGCTCCTCTTCGATCAACCGGCGGAAGATCCGCGAGCTCTTGCCGTAGCTCAGCAGATTGTTGAGCACCAGCAGCACGTAGGAATCCGGGTGGCCAATGGGCGGCGCCTGGTAGTTGATCTTGACCTCCGGCAGGTGGGCCGGAAGCTGGAGCCGGATACGCCCGCCACTCTCCCCCGGGGCAAATGCCTCGTCCACCCCGGGCGGCAGGCAGTCGGCAATCTCGGAATCCGCGGGGGGGTCGGCGGGGAAACGGTCCTCCACCGCCGCCAGCGCCCGCTCCGTGTCCACGTCGCCGGTGATCACCAGCAGGGCGTTTGCCGGGCGGTAGTGCTGCCGGTAAAAAGCGATCATCTCCTCACGGCCCACCTGCTGCAGGTCCTGCAGCGAGCCGATGACGCCGAGACTGTACGGGCTATGGGGGAGCGCGGCCAGCAGGGCCGCCTCCTCCAGCTGGAAGCTGGGATCGTCCTCGCTGATCATCCGCTCCTGGATCACCACCTGCCGTTCGGCCTCGAACTCCCCGGTGGGAAAGAGGCAGCCGTCCATCTGGCTGGCCAGGATCTCCAGGGCGATCTCCCAGCGGTCGCGGGCAAAGTTGAAGACGTAGTAGGTGTGGTCCAGATCGGTGTAGGCGTTGTTCGAGCCGCCGTTGCGGTCGCAGATCAGGTCCACGTCCCCCTTGGCAAAGCGGTCGGTGCCCTTGAACACCATGTGCTCGAGAAAGTGGGCCAGGCCCGAACGGCCCGCCGGGCGGTGCGCTCCTCCGGCCTGGTACCAGAGGGTGACGTTGACCCCGGGGATCGAGTCCACCTCCTTGACCAGCACCCGCAGGCCGGCGGCGGTGGTGTGGCTGGTGAAACGGCGGGCGTTGTGCAGGACCAGGCTGTCGAACGGACTGCGGTCCCCCGCTCCGGCCCTCACCGATCGCTCCCGTCGCGGGGGGGCCTGGCAAAATCACCGCCACTGACCTTCATGATGAAGAGGGTCAGGTCGTCGTGGAGACGCTCCTTCTCCTTGAAGTTGTTCACCGCGTTGAGCAGGGCCAGCTTGATCTCGGTGGCCGGACGGTGGCGGTTCTCCACCATCACCTGGTCCAGCCGTGTCTCACCGAACTCCTCGCCGTCCCCGGCCTGGGCCTCCACCAGCCCGTCGCTGAAGAAGAGGAAGATATCCCCCGCACGGTAGCGCACCGTCTCGTCGCGGATCACCTTTTCGAAGAGGCGACCCTCCTCCAGGCCCAGCCCGATACCGTCGGGAGTGATGAAATTCCCCCGCGGGGCATCTCCCGGCAGGTGGTAGAGCGGGCAGTGCCCGGCCCGGGCCAGCAGCAGGGTATCGTCCTTGGGCGAGATCACGGCGTAGAGCAGGGTGATGAAGGTCCGCTTGTCCAGGTCCTTGTGCAGGATCTGGTTCGCCCGGGAGAGCAGCAGGGAGGGCGCCTCGTACATCGGCCCCAGCCCCTGAAGGATGCCCTTGATCTCGGCCATGTAGAAGGCCGCGGAGGTTCCCTTGCCCGACACATCGCCGATGGCCACGCCCAGGCGGTCCCGGTCCAGGGTGATAAAGTCGTAATAGTCGCCGCCCACCTCGTAGGCCGGCAGTGACAGGGCGTCCATGTCCAGGCCCTCGATTTCGGGAATGGTCATGGGCAGCAGCCTCATCTGCACTTCCCGGGCGATCTTCAGTTCCTGCTCCATCCGCTCCTTTTCCAGGGAAGCCCGCACCAGCTTGGCGTTCTCGATGGAGACCACCGCCTGGTCGGCGAAGGCGGCCAGGGCCAGCAGGTCCTCCTTCTCGAAGCTGTAGGTGTTGTCCTTCAGGGCGTAGAGGATGCCGATCACCTCCCCCCCGGAGAGCAGCGGCGCACAGACCAGGGAGCCGGTCTTGCGCCGCCAGTTCCGCAGGTCCGCCGACCGGCGGTCGGCGGCGATGTCCTTGATCAACGCCGGCTTCTGTTGCCGGACCACCCATTGGCTGAGGGTGGCCACCGGGTGGTCCCGCTGCTGCCGCGCCGCTTCCTCGTCGCCGATGCCGCTCCAGGACACCAGTTCGAAACGGTCCTCGGTCTCGCTGCGCAGGTCGAGCCAGCAGGTGCTCGATTCCAGCACCCGTGACGTGTGGGTGGTGATCAGTTCCACCAGCTGGTCCAGGTCGAGGGTCGACTTCACCGCCCGGCCCAGATCGTGGAGCGAGGTGATCTCCTCCAGCTGGCGATCGTAGGTCTTGGCGGTGGGCAGGTGGAGCATCAGGCTGCCCGCGGCAAACCCGGAATAGACGGCGAGGAAGAGTCCGATGAGGTTGAAGAAGGTGCCGCAGACATAGCCGGTGCTGCCGGTGTAACTGAAGAGCGTGGAGCCGGAGATCATGAAGATCGATCCGGTGAGACAGAGCACCGACAGACCGAGACAGCTCCACTTTTCCTTCTTGCTGGTGGACTTGACCCAGGAAAGCCGGAAGGAGTTGACGATGATGAAGATGATGGCCAGGGCCTTGATCCCGTCCCTGACGTTCTGCAGATAGCGGCCCCAGTTCGCGGCCTCGGTGGAGACCAGTCCGAGGCTCGGGGCCAGGACCAGGTCCAGCAGGTAGACCAGGGTGAAAAAGGCGAGGGTCAGGTGAAAGACCCGCGCGGTGTGCTTCTTGCGATTGTGGTAAATCAGCTGCCGCAGGCCGATGATCACAACGGCGCAGCAGATGACGGCAACAAAAGCGGACAGGTCGAACAGGGACTGGAGCATCACCGCTCCCGCACCACCGGCGGATTCCCAGAGTTTGTACGAGGGGTAGATCTTCTCCAGTTCCAGGCTCCGGCCGCCGGAGAGGTGGTAGACGGCCAGGGTGGCGAAGAGGATGGCCAGCACGGCAAAGGTGAAGTTGCGGAACTGGAAGGCGGGCCGCTGGTCGTTGACCCAGGTCCGGCACTGGAGCAGCGGGATCAGGGCGCCGAGGCCCAGCAACAGCAGGGCTTCGCGGGGCAGTACCGCCAGCAGCTCCATCAGCCCCATGTCGGTGGTGGCGAAAAGGCAGTCCACAACCACGACGATGCCGAGCAGGACGCCGGCGGCCAGGGGCGTGAAGAGCGTCTGCAGCCGGAGTTTCGCTGGTTCCGGGCGGTCAGTCATGGGTCCTCTGTTTCCTCGGGTTCATGCGCTTGGGAGTATACGAAGAGGCGGTGGATGCTGTCAAGAAGCGTGGACCGCTTATTGTCCATATAAGTGCTTTTATTTCCATGTTTTACTGGGACGAGCAGGCCGGAGCCGCACCATCCTCTTCCGGGCCGCCGCAGGGCTTGCTCTCCCGCAGGTGGCGGACACCCCCATCGGGCCCGATACGCAGCGCTGCCTGTTGGGAGAGCCAGTCGGGCAGAACATACACTTCCCCCCCCCGCCCGCTGTCGTCGTCTTCGTAGCACAGATGGAGCTGCCGGTGGAAGTGCCCCATCACCACCGCATCCGCTCCGCGGCGGAACTGCTCACGGGCGTACGCTTCACACTGGGCGTGGGGGAAGTAGGTCCTGAATCGGCGGTTGGTGTAGCGCAGTTTTCGCTCCAGGGTGGCGGCGGCCCGCAGGGTCAGGCGCGGGGGGAGCAGCCGCAGCAGCAGCCGCACCGCTACGCTGCGCACCAGCATGTTCCAGGCCCGGTAGTTGTAGTCGATGCGGTTCAACCGGTCACCGTGAACCAGAACGAACCGCCGGCCGCCGCGGCTGATCACCATGGCCCCGCCGGTGGCCAGCTGAAAGAGCTGGTCCCCCTGGTAGTGAGCCACGAAGAGGTCACGGTTGCCTTCGGCATACGTCAGTTGGATACCGCGCCGGCGAAACTCCTCCAGGGCTTCCGCCAGCCGGCGGTGGTGCGGTTCCTGGAGGGCGGGCGGGCCGAGCCAGAGGTCGAAGAGGTCTCCGAGAAAGATGATGGTGCCGCAGCCATCGGATTCCCGGTGCAGGAAGGCGAGGAACGCCTCCAGCGTCTCGGGATCATCACCGTTGAGGTGGACATCGGCCACAACCAGAATGTCGGTGGCGGGCTCGGACTGTTGAGTTGAATTCACGCGCGGCCGCTCCCAGAAACCCTTTGTCATCGCGAGGAGCAGGCGAAGCCTGCGAAGTGGCGATCTCCTGCTAGCCGGCACTGGCCCCAGGAGATTGCTGTGTCGACGGCCAGGGTCGTCTCCTCGCAATGAAAGGATATGACAAGAAATTATAGGCGCTGGGACTGCCCCCGGCAAGATAGCGTTCGTTGAGCGGTTCAAGCGGTTCCGATATACTGCCCGGGAAGATGCAACCCTCAGGTAGACGATGATTAACCGGCTCGAAAATGAAATCAAGCTCTCGGTCAGATTGTTGCCCTGGTTGGCAGCGGCTCTGCTGGTCCTGGTTCAGGCCGGTGGCGGCTGCTCCCTGCCTCCCGGGGTCGCTCCTCCCCCGCCGGTGGTGATCGTGGCCCTGGACGGCCTGAGCTGGCAGGTGGTGGGCCCGCTGATGGACAAGGGCGAACTGCCCCAGCTCTCCCGGCTGGTGGCGGAGGGCGCCGCCGGAAAACTGGCAACCGCCCGCCCGACATGGACCCCGGTGCTCTTCACCACCATGGCCACCGGCAGGACGCCCGACGTGCACGGGATCAACACCTTTGTCAGCGACGAAGGCATCCCGCTGACCAGCAACCTCCGCCGGGTGCCGGCCCTGTGGAACATCCTTTCCCAACAGGGGCTTCCCTCCCTCTTCTACGGCTGGCCGGTGACCTGGCCCGCCGAGGAGGTGCGCGGTGAGATGATCAGCGACCGCTGGCACAAGACCACCGAACGCCAGGTCCACCCCCGGTCGTCCGCCGGACTGCTCTCCACCCCCCTCCAGCTGTTTCGCGACACCTGGCCCACCACGCCGGCGGAGCTGTCCCGGCTGGAGCAGTTGGCCACCCCGGACCGTGTGTCACCCTGGCTTCACGGTTCCTTCGAGGGTGAAAAGACCACCGGTGAAGAGGGACCGGACAAACTGGTGCAGTTGACCCGGAGAAAGGTGGAGACCGGTTTCCTCTGGAACGCCGCCCTGGACAGCGAGGTCAAGCTGCCTCTCTTTGTCCAGCGGCTGCGGGCGGTACGGCCCCGGCTCTCCGCCGTCTATTTCAACGCCACCGACATGGCCCAGCACTTCTTCGGCGGCGCCGACAACGCCGCCGACGGGCGGCCCGAACCGAATCCGGCGGGCCGCGTGGCGATCGAGGAAACCTACCGGGTCTATGACCGCCTGCTCGGCCGGCTGGTGGAGGGGGTGCGGTCGGTGGAGGGCTACGAGAACAGCACCTTTGTCATCCTCTCCGACCACGGCATCGACCTCGCCTCGGGCGATGTGGTCCGCCTGCGGCCCGGGCACGGTGTGGTGCAATCCCACTGGGTCTCCTCTGTCCGGCAGGAGCTGGCCGCAGCCGGCCTCCCCGCCCCCGACATGCCGGTGGTGTCGGGCCCGGCCCCGCCCCCCGGCCCGGAATCCTGGCTGACCCTCACCTTCACCCGCGACGTTTCCATGGCCCTGCGCAGCCGGGCGCTGAACCGTCTGGACCAGGTCGGGTGCCTCTTTCACCCCGATGACGTCTACCTCTACTTTGTCCACAACGAGGCCCCTCCGGGAGTGGTGGTGATCAGCGGCGGCGACGTGGCTGGCGGCCAGGCAATAACAGGCATGTCCGTGGAAGACATGGCCCCCACCGTCCTGGCCCTGCTGGGGCTCCCGGCGGCAGAAGACATGGCCGGCCGTCCGGTGGCCCTCCAGCTGGCGCCCGGTGTGGACCAGCTCCCGCGACAACTGGCAACGGAAATGATCCCCAGCTACGGAGTGCGGCAGACGGCCCCAAAAGGAGAGGCGATCAGTTCTCCCGAGGACCAGGACATCCGCGAAGAGCTGCAGGCACTGGGCTACATCGAGTAGCCATTTGTTAGTCTTTTATTATCAATGTCTTACGACGATTCCTGTGGGCCGCTGATGCCCTGATCCTCCTTTACAGCCAGCCGCGGGGTGTGCTAAGGTTCTCACGTTTCAAACCCCCGGTTTCATAGCCGGACTCTCTTGAGGGAAGTTATCGTTTCCAGGTCGACAGCGCCGCCCGCACCGGGTGTTTTTGGCGTGTATTACGGCCGCACTGATTCTCATTGTTTTTCA
>CBESOE010000029.1:0-37661 GCA_965531145.1 uncultured bacterium
GGTTGTAGCTGGGGAAGGTGTCGGCGCAGTCGGTGGTGTCGCCGGAGGTGATGCCGGCGCCGATCAATTCCACGCTGGCGCAGTCATTCGGGCCGCTGCAGGGGTCGGCTTCATTGAAGAAGAAGCAGATGTCATCCCAGGTGGCGTCGGGCAGGCCGTCGCTAAGGTCATCGTAGGTTTCATAGAAGTCGAAGGTCCAGACGCCGGCCGGGTCGCCCGCGCCGCCGAAGAGAGCACTGGTACCGGCAAAGGCGGCGCCAGGGGCGTAGGTGCTACCGCTGCCCAGCTGGATGGTAGCTGAGCCCAGGGGACCGGAGAGGTTCAGTGTCAGCTCGGAACCGTAGGTCCCGGAAGCGATCGTGGAGGCAAAACCGTCCCAGTCAATGTCGCCGACAGCGAAACCACCGGTCAGCGTGGCGGTGTAGCTCACGAGGCCGGAAGCAGCCTGGCTGTCCACGGCGGTGAAACAGACCTCTTCTCCAGCCGGGACGCCTTCGACAAAGAGGAAGCAGATGTCATCCCAGGTGGCGTCGGGCAGGCCGTCGCTAAGGTCATCGTAGGTTTCATAGAAGTCGAAGGTCCAGACACCGGCCGGATCAGGACCAAACACCGACGGGTCGGAACCGAAGAAGGTGGCGCCGGGGGCGTAGGTGCTACCGCTGCCCAGCGTAACCGTCCAGGCACCCAGGGGGCCGGAGATGGCGCAGGTCAGCTCGCCACCGTAGGTCCCGGAGGCGATGGTGGAGGCAAAGCCGGCCCAGTCGAGGCCGCCCAGCACGAAACCACCGGTCACGGTGGCGGTGTAGCTCGCGAGGCCGGCTGCGGCCTGGCTGTCCACGGCGGTGAAGCAGACTTCTTCTCCAGGCACGATAACCAGCTCGACCAACGTGAAGTCGATCGGATCCCAGGTGGCATCGGGGAGACCGTCGGCGCCGTCATCGTAGCTTTCGTAGAAATCGAAGGTCCAGACGCCGGCCGGGTCGCCCGCGCCGCCAAAGGCAGGGTACGAACCAGTGAAATTGATGGGACCAGTGAAGCTGGTTCCGGATCCCAGGGTGAGAGATGCCGCGCCCAGAGGGCCGGAAACGTCACACGTCAGCTCGGATCCGTAGGTTCCGGCATACAGCTCAGTGGCGAAACCGTCCCAGTCGAGGTTACCCATGGTGAAGCCGCCGGTCACGGTGGCGGTGTAGCTGGCCATACCCACAGCAGCCTGGCTGTCAACGGCAGTAAAAGAAACAGTTTCGTCAGCAGTGGCGCCAACAGAGACGATCAGCAAAAGCGCGCAAAGACAAGCAAAAACCTTACTCATTGCTTACTCCTTGAAAAGTTTAAAAGTAGATCGGAACAGGAACCAGATAGTGGAACAAGAATCATCGCCGCGAGCATGGTGAAGAACGCTGTCCGTCGCTGATCCAGCGCCGCTCTTCACTCTGCTTGACCACAGACCTCCTTTTCTGACCCGCGGGCGGAGTGTTGAAAGAAACTCACACAACGAATTAGAGAGACGTGAACGATACGAAACCACGGAACCAGCCGCGGCCGATGTATCCAACACCACATATTGATCGCCGACCCCTCGACGATATCTGCTTACTCAGGGGAAAACTGCGTGCCAAGGATCGAACAGGGCGCGTGGCCGGTGAGCGTACCGCATTGCTCCGCTAGCGGGGGTACTGCAGGACTGTTCAACTGGGCAACAACTACTCTCCCAGAATAGACTCGCCGAATAGACTCGGCGAAAGTCACCCAATTAAAAGCAAATTCCATACCATGTTCATGTCCATTCGACGAAGAGGTTTCCCCTGGGGAAGTCATTGTGTCTAAACAGCTTAAGAGGATCATCGTTAAACCGGCCACATCAGCGAAAATTTTTTCCGAGAGATCGGAAAAATAGTACTGAGAGTGTGAAATAAAATTCTCACTCCGTAACTAACATCATCTCCGCCCGCAGGACCCGGAATCGGCCGATTCGCACAGGCCCTTCTTGCGGCCTTCCCCACCATGGGCTATGATTTCCTCTTTCCGGGCGGTGCCCCGATTCCCTGCGGAGCAAACGGATGAACGACCAAGCCTACTGGCAAACCAGACCGGTCACGGTGCTGGAGACGGAGATCGACGACATGACCGGCCAACTGCTCGGTCACGTGCTGGAAGAGGCCCTCAGCCTCGGTGCCCTGGATATCCACTACACCCCGGTACAGATGAAGAAGAACCGGCCCGGCGTCCGGCTCACCCTGCTCTGCCATGAATCCCAGCAGGACCGCTTCATCGACTTCATCTTCCGCCAGACCACCAGCCTCGGGGTTCGCGTGCAGACGGTCCAGCGGGCGGAGCTGGATCGAGATTCGATCATGGTTCAGCGTGAGGGCCGGCAGTTTTCGATCAAACGCGGTCTGGGTCCCGCGGGCGAGGTTTTGAACGAAGCCCCGGAATTCGAGGACCTGAAAAAGCTCGCCAGGGAAGAGGGCGGGCCGTTGAAAAAAGTGTTTCAATGGTGGCACGGCCGGCACCGGGAGGAGGAGCGGGATGAGTGAGCACAAGGGATACAGCACGTCCTACAGCAACCCGCTGGTGGAGCGCTACTGCTCCCGGGAAATGAGCCGGATCTTCTCCCCGCACTTCAAGTTCAGCACCTGGCGCCGGCTCTGGCTGGCCCTGGCCGAAGCGCAGAACGAGCTGGGCCTCTCGGTCACCGCGGAACAGGTGGCGGAACTCCGCGCGGGCCTCGAAGACCTCGACCCGGAAAAGGCCGCCGAGCTGGAGAAGGAACTGCGCCACGATGTGATGGCCCAGTTGAAAACCTGGGCCGGTCAGTGTCCGTCCGCGGGGGGGATCCTGCACCTGGGGGCCACCAGCGCCTTTGTGGGCGACAACACCGAAGCGATCCAGCTCCACGAAGGCCTGCGGCTCATCGAAAAGCGGATTCTTCCGGTGATCGCCGCTCTCCGCGAATTCGCCGCACGCACCTCCCGCATCCCCACCCTCGGGTTCACCCACTTCCAGCCGGCCCAGCCCACCACGGTGGGCAAGCGGGCCTGCCTCTGGCTGCAGGACCTGCTCCTCGACCTGGAAGAGGTCCGCTTTGCCCTCTCCACCCTCAAACTGCGGGGGGTCAAGGGCACCACCGGCACCCAGGCCAGCTTTCTCGCCCTCTTCGACGGCGACCATGACAAGGTGGAGCGCCTGGAGGAACTGGTGGCGGAGAAGATGGGGTTCCCCAGCGACGGCTGCTTCGCGGTCACCGGTCAGACCTACCCCCGCAAACAGGACAGCCGGGTGCTGGGTTCGCTGTCCGCCGTGGCCCAGTCAGCCTCGAAATATTCCCACGACATGCGGCTCCTGCAGCACCTCGGGGAAGTCCTGGAACCCTTCGGCTCCAAGCAGGTGGGCTCTTCCGCCATGGCTTACAAACGCAACCCCATGCGCGCCGAGCGCATCTCCTCGCTGGCCCGGCTGCTGATCAGCTCGGCGCTCAACCCCCAGTTCACCGCCGCCACCCAGTGGCTGGAGCGGACCCTCGATGATTCGGCCAACCGCCGGGTCTGCATCCCCGAGGCCTTCCTGGCCGCCGATGCCCTGCTGCTGCTCTACGGCAGCATGGTCCCCGGACTGCAGGTCAACGAGAAGGTGATCCGCCGGCGTCTGGAGCAGGAACTCCCCTTCCTGGCCACCGAACAGATCCTGATGCAGCTGGTGGCCACCGGTGGCGACCGCCAGGCAGGGCACGAGCAGATCCGCGTCCACTCCATGGAGGTGCACCGGCGGCTCCAGGCCGGGGAGAGCAACCGCAACGACCTGCTGGAGCGTCTGGCCTCCGACTCGGTTTTCAGCCCCCTGCGCCACAAGTTCCCCACCCTCTCCGACCCGTTGCAATTCGTGGGACGCGCCCCGGAGCAGGTGGACCGGTTCCTGGCCGGCCAGGTGGATCCGCTGCTCGCCGCCAGTCCCGCCGACGACCTCATCGGCCCGGGTGACGACGAGATCCGCGTCTGAGCGGTTACGGAAGAATTACCCCCTCCCCTCCCCGCGAAAATATCCGCGGAAAAATCGGTGCTTTCCCGGCCATTCCAGTCAAGTACGTCCCGCAGCAGGCCGATACTGAAGGTGAAAGAAAGTGCCCGGCCTTGCGAATGTACCAGCGGCCGGCCTGCGGGGGGAATAGCTCAATGGATCACAGCCAGTCGATCATCGAGGAAGCGGTGCAGGAAAACCAGGCGGAGCCGGAGTCCACCGGCCAGAAGCGGGAGCTCAAGGAGCGCTACTTCCTGACCCGCAAGGAACTGCGGGAAAGCCAGCGACTGCTGGCCCTGCGTGAAGAGGAACTGCGGAAACTCAGGCTCAACCAGCGACGAGAAGTGGAGCAATCCCACGAGCAGGAAAACCTGCGGGGCTCCCTGGACCGGCTGCAGTCCCGGGTGGACGAACTCCAGCGGCAGCTCACCGATTCCCGGAACCAGTTGAGGCAGGCGCGGACCGAAGCGGCGGAAAAATCAGCGCTGGGCCCAATTCTGGAGAAAGAGACCTCCGAGACACGGGAACAGCTGGAGGCCAGCGAGAACCGCATCCAGGAACTCTCCAGCCTGCTGGAGCAGCGGGAGCGGGAGCTGCAGGAGAAGAACGGCAGCCTTCACGATGTTCACGGGATCCAGGACCGCCTGGACCAGCGGGAGAAAGACCTCCTCGAGCGGGAGGAGGAGCTTCACGAGACACGTGAGCAACTGAACACGGTGAAGGGTGAAGTGGACACCGCCCGGCGGACAGCCGAGAGCCTGACCGAGGAGCGGGTCGACATGGCCGCCTGTCTGGAGCAGGCGGAATCTTCTGTGCGCCAAACCGACGAAACCATCTCCATGCTCCAGGAAAAGTTGATGGAGTCCGGCGAGGAGCTGATCAAGCAGGAGGAGTCGGTCCGGGACTACCGCTACCTGATGGAAACGCTGAAGCGTGAAAAGGCGGACCAGGAAACGGCCGCTGCCCGGACGGTGGACGAACTGGAATCCAACCTCGAAGCCTCGCGACAGGAGTGCCGGGGCCTGCAGGAACTCTCCACGGCCCAGCAGCAGGAAAAAGACCGGTTCACCGAGGAGAAGAACGAGCTGCTGTCCCGGATTGAGCAGGACAGGGAGTCACACCAGAGTGAGCTCACCGCGCTGGAACAGACACAGGCCAGGGAAATCGACAAACTGAAGATGGCCCACGCCAGTGAGCTGGGTGAAACGCGGGACTCGGTCCACCGGCTGGGAACCGACCTGGATGCGTCCCGGTTGCAGGCGGATCGCCTGCAGTCGGAGCTGGACGAGTTGCGGAGCGAAGTTCCTCGCCTGACGGCCCGGCTGGAGGACCGTGACCGGACGGTCACCGACACCAGAACCCTGCTGCTGGACGCCTTGTCCCGACTGGATGCCCTGGACCAGCCGTCCGAGCTGGATCTGGGCCAGGAACAGCCCCCGGAACACGCCGCCGACGAGATGTGGCCGGCCGGCTGACCAGGCCTCACGTCCGACGGGTGAGCAGTCCCGCCTGACGATACTGCAGCTGGTGCAGCCGGAAATAGATGCCCTTCCGCTCCAGCAGGGAGGCATGGTCACCGGTCTCCCGCACCCTCCCCCGATGCATGACGATGATGCGATCCGCGTTCTGGATCGTGGAGATCCGGTGGGCGATGATGATCGACGTACGGCCCCGCAGCAGCACTTCCAGAGCTTTCTGAATCCTCAACTCCGTTTCCGTATCAACGCTGGAAGTGGCCTCGTCGAGCACCAGGATCTGCGGGTCGTAGGCCAGTGCCCGGGCAAAGGAGAGCAGTTGCCGCTGGCCGGTGGAGAGGGTGGCGCCGCGTTCCACCACCGTGGCGCCGTACCCGCCGGGCAGACCGGTAATGAAATCGTGGATCCCCACGCTTTTAGCCGCCCGGACCAGGTTATCCTGCCGGATGCGCTCGTCCCACAGGCTGATGTTCGACGCCACGTCACCAGCGAAGAGGAAGACGTCCTGCTGCACCACTCCAACCAGGCGGCGGAGCTGGTCCAGCTTCATCCGCCGGACGTCGATGCCGTCGATGGTGATCCGTCCTGACTGCACATCATAGAACCGGGCCAGCAGGCTGATCAGGGTGGTCTTCCCCGCCCCGGTGGCCCCCACCACCGCCACCCGCTGCCCCCGTCCGACTTCCAGGGAGACGTCCTTGAGCACCGGCTGGCCGGCCTCGTAGTGAAAGTCCACCCCTTCAAACCGGATGGCGTCCCGGAATTCGGTCAGGATCTCCGGTGACGACGGCTCGACGATCCGCTCCCGGGTGTCCAGCAGGTTGAAGATCCGTTCCGACGAGGCCATGGCCGTCTGCATGATGTTGTATTTTTCGCTGAGGTCCCGGATGGGGCGGAAGAACTTGTTCGCCGCCAGCAGGAATGCGAACAGCTCGCCAAGAGTGAAATTTCCGGCGAGGGCCTCCAGGCCTCCGAACCAGACGATCAGGGCAATGGCCAGGGAGTTGACCACCTCGATGGAGGGGAAGAAGATCGAGTAGTAGAGCACCGAGCGCAGGTTGGACTCGGTGTGCTCCTGGTTGATCTCTTCGAAGTGCTCCCGGTTCCGCTGTTCCCGGCGAAAGAGCTGCACCACCCGCATGCCGGACAGGTTTTCCTGGACGTAGGAGTTTATCCGGGCCAGCCGGATACGGATCATGCGGTAGGCGTCACGGACCTTACGCTTGAAGAGGAAGGAGATGTAAAAAAGGATCGGCAGGATGGAGAAGGTAATCAGGGCCAGCAGCCAGTTGCGGTAGAGCAGGTAGCCCATGATGCCGATGATCAGCGTGATGTCGCTCACCGCCACCACCAGCCCCGAGGTGAACATCTCGTTGAGCACCTGCACATCGTTGGTCACCCGGGTCATCAACCGGCCCACGGGGTTGTGGTCGAAAAAGGCCGGTGAGAACTTCTGCAGCCGGGAGAAGACCTCCAGCCGCAGGGTGAAGATTACCCGCTGCCCGGTGAGGCTGGTGAGGTAGATGAAGGCGTAACGGGCAAAGAAGGAGAGCACCAGCAGCAGGGCGTACAGCATCGCGATGCGGTTGAGGGCCTGCAGGCGGCCCAGGGCCACGCAGTCGTCGATGGCCTGGCGTCCGAGGTCGATGGTCAGAACTTCGAACCAGGTGAGCAGGAACTGCAGGGCCACGGTGATCAGCACCAGGTGGAGGCTGGGCCGCAGGTAGGCCAGCAGCCGTTTCATCAGCCGGCCGTCAAAAGCCTTGCCGAGGTTCTCTTCCTCGTGATACCGCTGTGCCGCGTCGGCCATGCCGCTCCTCAGTCGCTGTGATCGATCTCGGCCTGCAGCAGTTGCAGGCGATACATTTCCGCGTAGACCCCGCCGAGGTCCATCAGTTGCTCGTGCGACCCGCTCTCCTCGATCCCGCCGTCCACCAGCACAACGATGCGGTCCGCGTCCTTGATCGTCGACAGGCGCTGGGCGATGATCAGGGTGGTGCGCCCCTTCATGAAGCCCCGCAGCTGCTGAAGGATCTGCTCCTCGGTGTAGGTGTCCACCGCGGAGAGGGCATCGTCGAGGATCAGGATAGAGGGGTCCAGCAACACCGCCCGGGCCACTGCCACCCGCTGTTTCTGCCCGCCGGAGAGCATCACCCCCCGCTCACCCACCAGCGTGTCATAGCCCTCGGGGAACCCCTCCACATCCGCCGAGATCTGTGAGATCTCCGCCGCCCGCTGCACCGCCGCGAAATCGCTGTCCGGCGCGCCAAAGGCGATGTTGGCTTCGATGGAATCGGAGAAGAGAAACGAGTCCTGGGGCACGTGCCCCACCGCGCCTCGCAGAACGGAGAGCGGGTATTCGCCCACCGGCCGGCCGTCCAGCAGCAGCGTGCCCGGCGGCGCTTCGAACAGCCGGGGGATCAGGTTGGCCAGGGTGCTCTTGCCGCTGCCCACCGGCCCCACCACGGCAAGGGTGCTCCCCGCCGGAATGCGGAGGTCGATGTCCCGCAACACCTCCGTACCGTTGTAGGCGAAACTGAGACCGCGGAATTCCACTTCCCCCTGCAGCCGCCGGCCCCGGGGCAGGCCGGGCCCCACCCCATCGCTCCGCTGCGGCTCGCTCTCCAGGATGTGGTTGATCCGCTCCATTGACGCCTTGCCCTGCTGATACAGGCTCACCACCCAGCCCAGCGATACCATGGGCCAGACCAGGATACCGAGAATCACGTTAAAGGCGATGAAGTCGCCGAAGCCCAGTGACCCGGCCAGGATCCGCCGACCGCCGTCCCAGAGCACCACCAGGTGGGAGCCGATCACCAGGGAAAAAAGCATGGGCATGAACAGGCTCTGAATTCTGGCCAGGGAGAGGTTCACCTCCATGTTGCGATCGATCAGATCACTGAATCGGTCGATTTCCGATGATTCACGGCAGTAGGACTTCACCACCCTGATCCCGGAGAGGTTCTCCTGGACCCGCTCGCTGACCATGGAGAAATGCCGCTGTACCCGCTCCGAGCGGCGGTGGATCTCCCGGCTGACCATCCTGGTGGCCACTGCGATGAGCACCAGGGGGACAAAGGTATAGAGGGTCAGTTGCGGGCTCACCGTGATCATGAAGGAAACGGCGATGACAAAGGTGACCAGCGTGCTGGTGAGATACATGTAGCCCGGCCCCATCAGCATCCGTACGGCGTTGATGTCATTGGTCATCCGGGCCATCAGGTCACCGGTTTTGGCCGTCTGGTACCAGGAGGACGGGAGCAGCTGCAGGTGGGCGAAGATCTCGTTTCGCAGGTCACGCTCAAAGCGGCGGGAAGCGCCGGTGATAGTGTAACGCATCAGAAAGCGGAAGACGCCCTGGACCAGGGTCACGGCCACGATGGCCGCGGCATAAATGGCCAGGGTACGGGGGAGCGAGTCGGCGGCGCCGGCGAGACGGATGAACAGATCAAAGGGGAAGGGGTGGTTCCCGCCGTCTTCCAGCGAATCCACGGCGTACTTGATGATCAGGGGAACCGTGGGATAGAGGGCACTGGTCAGGACCACGAAGACCAGTCCGCGGAGGATGCTCTTGCGGTACGCCGGATAGTAAGATTTCAACCTGGCGAACGGTGACCGGCTCATGGTTTCCCTTCAATACTGGAAAATGAGGAGAGAGTATACCGCAACACCGCCTCCCCCTGTCAGTGCGAGCCTCCGACCTGCGGGGAGCACGGGAGGCCAGCGAAAGGAACAATGACAGCTGGGAATTGGTTTATAATCCCTCCGCCATGACTGAGAACGATTCACAAGAACCTCGACCGCCAACCGCAAACAATGGCCACCCTGCCCGGGCAGCCGTGGTGGGCGCCGGACCGGCAGGAGCCAGGGCCGCCTTCCGGCTGGCCGCCGCCGGGTGGTCGGTGCTGCTCATCGACCACCGTTACCCCTGGGAAAAACCCTGTGGCGGCGGTCTCAACGAGCGGGCGCTGGCGCTGCTGCGCCGGACCATGCCCGATTTCCCCGAGGCCGCTGCCGGCCGCAGCATCCGACTGGACACGGCCGGGGGCAGCCGGCTGCAGATGGAGCTGGATACCACCTTTGCCGTCGTCCCCCGGGTCCGCCTGCAGCGGCTGATGGTGCAGCGGGCGGTTGAGGCCGGCGCGACATTGGTCACCAGCACGTTCAGCGGAGCCCAACGTGACGGAGCCCGCGGTCCCTGGGTCATCAGGACCGACGGCGGCACCTGTGTCGCGGAGTTCCTGATCGGGGCGGACGGCGCGCTCAGCCCTGTCCGCCGGGCCGTTGCCGGGCCGGATGCCTGGCGGGACGTCCGGCCCGCCCTGGGCATGGTCCACTGCTTCTCCTGCCCCCCGCCGCAGCCTGACGGCATGCGGCTGGTCTTCACCGACGACCCGCCGGGGTATATCTGGGAGTTTCCCGGGGAGGACTTCTCCACGGTGGGGATTTCCCTGCCCTTCGACCCCCGCGGTGCGGTGAAGGCCAGGGAGGTTCTGCATGATCACCTGGTTCGCAGGGGCTGGGTGGGGGACAAATCCGGCAACAGCGTGCCGCCGCTGCGGGGGGCCATCGCCCCTTCGGCCAGCGGCTCCCACTGGCAGCGGGGGCGGATCCAGGGGGATGGCTGGGCCCTGCTGGGTGATGCCGCCGGGATGGTGGACCCACTCACCGGGGAGGGGATCTATTACGCCGTCCGCTCGGCCGACATGCTGGCCGAGGCCCTGCTGGACGGTGACGCGAGCCGCTACACCAGAGCGGTTCGCCAGGAGATTGGTCCGGAACTCACGCTGGCCGCCAGGTATGTCAAAAGTTTCTTCCGGGGCACCTTCCCCGACCAGATGCTGGCCCTGGCCGGCAAACACCAGAGCATCCGTACCGTGCTGGGCGAGCTGGTGTCCGGCCGGCAGCCTTACCAGGGTCTGAAGCAGACCCTCTTCCGCAGCTGCATCCCCGCGGCCCTGCGCTACCTGACCCTCAAGCTGACCCGCCGCTGGTGAGCGGAAGTCTCTCCCCTCTGTCATTGCAAGGAGCCCGCAGGGCGAAAGCAGCAATCTCTCAAATGACAGTACCGTTGTCTTTCAGGAGATCGCCGCGTCGCAGGCTACGCCTGCTCCTCGCGATGACAGGAGGCGTACTGGGGAGGATCAGCCCGCCGGTGTCCAGCGCTCGATCCGCTCCAGCAGGTAGCCGTGCAGGGCGTCGATAGCCACCCGCTCCTGCTCCATGCTGTCCCGGTCGCGGACGGTGACCGTCTGGTCGGTGAGGGTGTCCGAATCAACAGTGATGCCAAAGGGGGTACCGGCCTCGTCCTGCCGCCGGTAGCGCCGCCCCACGGCCCCGCCCTCGTCGTAGAACACCGGCATGCCGCGCCCGGTGAGGTCGTCCTTGATTCCCTTGGCGATCTCCGGCATCCCGTCCCGCTTGACCAGCGGGAAGATGGCCGCCTTGATCGGTGCCAGTTTCGGTGAGAGGTGCAGCACCACCCGGGTGTCCTTCTCCAACTCCTCTTCCTCGTAGGCGTCCACCAGGATCGTCAGCAGTGAACGGTCCACTCCGGCCGAGGTTTCCACGATGTGCGGGATGAAGCGCTCGTTGGCCGCGGGGTCGATATAGGTCAGTTTCTTGCCCGAGTGCTCCTGGTGGCGGCTGAGGTCGAAATCGGTGCGGTCGTGGATCCCCTCCAGTTCCTTGCGGCCAAAGGGGAAATCGTACTCGATGTCAAAGGCGGCCCGGGCGTAGTGCGCCAGGTCATCCGGTCCGTGCTCGTGGAAGTGCAGCCGGTCGGCCCTCACCCCCTGGGCCACATACCAGGCCATCCGCCGTTCCATCCAGTACTCGAGCCACTCCGGCCCGGTATCCGGTTTGATGAAGTACTGCATCTCCATCTGCTCGAATTCGCGCATACGGAAGATAAAGTTGCCCGGTGTGATCTCGTTGCGGAAGGCCTTGCCGATCTGGGCGATGCCGAAAGGGACCTTCTTGCGGGAAGACGTCTGGACATTGAGAAAGTTGACGTATATCCCCTGGGCGGTTTCCGGCCGGAGAAAGACCACCGAGGCATGATCCTCCAGCGGCCCCATGAACGTCTTGAACATCAGGTTGAACTGCCGCGGCTCGGTCATCTCCCCGCCGCAGACCGGGCAGCTGTCCCCTTCGAAATCGTCGTCGCGAAACCGCCGGCGGCACTTCTTGCAGTCCACCATCGGGTCGGTGAAACCGTCAACGTGGCCCGAGGCCTGCCAGATGTCGGGGTGCATCAGCACGCTGGAGTCGAGGCCCACCACGTCCTCGCGGGAATGCACCATCTCCTTCCACCAGTTGCGCTTGATGTTGTTTTTCAGCTCCACGCCCAGCGGCCCGTAGTCCCAGCAGCTGTTCAGCCCGCCATAGATCTCGCTGGACTGGAATACGTAGCCCCGGCGCTTGCAGAGCGAAACCACCTTCTGCATCCGCTCCTCGCCCGGCGCGGTTTGCCTGTTCTTCTTTCCCATGAAAAAACTCTCCTCAACGGTCCGGCATCACCCCGGAGGGCCGGGATCACTCGCTCCCGGCTTTCTTTCTCGCCAGGACCCGGCGGTCGCCATTCTTCATCGTCACCACCTTGAGCAGACGAAAATCGGCGAGCAGGTTTTCGATCTCACGGTTCTCATACAGCTTCACCAGCCGGTCGGCGGTGGTCTTCTTCTTCAGGTAGCGTTCCCTGGTCAGAACGGCCGTCCTCCCGTCTGCCGGCGGCAGGTTTCGCGGATCGGCGAAGGAGGTGGCCAGGATTCCACCGCCCTTGAGCACCCTGCTGATCCAGGCCACCAGCCGGTGGGCATCATCCGGAACAAAGTAGTTGAACAGGTAGCGGGCATAGACGCCGTCGAACTGCTCTTCGCCGTAACGCAGGTTTTCCAGCTCGTCCCACCCCCGGCCGGCGGCGTGCCGCTCCCGGGCGTCGAGAAATATCCGTTTTTCCTGGTATGGGGTCACCAGGTCTTCGGCCGAAACCTTAAAACCCTGCTCGGCAAAGTAGAGCATCCGGCGCTTTCCGGTGTGAATGAAGTCGAGGACCACGGGGTGGATCTGCTTTTTCATCTCCAGCTCGAAATCGTGGACCTGCGCCGGTTCGAAATTGAACGCACCCCCGTCTCCGGGATCGCCCCCGATTTCGGGCGCCCCCGTATCGATCTCGTCCTCGTTTCGCTTCCGGCCACCGCCCAGACGCCAGAATCCCATGTTCGTAACTCCATTCACCGCAGGCTGCCGCTGCACTGCGAACAACACCGCTCCGGAAGGCCGTCAATGCTGTGCCCCCGGGAAGCGAGGATAGTATCAGAATCCCCGAAGCAGTTCAAAAGTGGTGGGCTTAAAAAATAGAACATTGCTTTTAAACAAACAGCATGCTATATTTAATTACAAATACATAGAACCTGATTCAACCTATTAAAAGAATGACGTGAGCGGATTAACCGTCCCTGCAAGGCTGCGGCGTTTCAACAGGTTTTTGGGCAGCTGAAGCTCACTTCCAACTGACTGAAATATTTATTCTTCTAAATATTCTTAACACCGGATCTCGGTGCACCTGCGGCAGGGAACGTCCACATTTTGTATTAATTGCTGTCGATTTTAAGTCGAAAAGAGACGTATACGCGGCAGACAGGGATCCAGACCGTAATAAAAACAGCATTCCCGGGGTGATATGTGAACCTCGCGTCCGGGTCCCGCCGGTACCTCCTTAAGGCACGGGATGACGCGGTGAGGGAAGGGGTATTCATCATGAAACAGAATGAAGTTGTTGCCAACAGAAAACTGATCCGACCGAACCTGTCCGAGTTGAAGGACTCGGTCACCACGGTCAACAGGGTCAAACGGCGCAAACAGGTGCCGCCCGAGCAGACAAACGCTGAGAACTATTACTACATCAAACAGATGACCGGCAAAACCCCGATGGTGGTGGTGCTGGAGGATGGCGAGACGCTTCGCGGCAGCATCGAGTGGTATGACAAGAACTGCATCAAGCTCAACCGTGATCCGGAACCGAACCTGATGCTGATGAAGCGCCACATCAAGTATATGTACAAGGACGAAGAGGCTGAACAGGGCGTGGAGCCGCTCCACGGCTGAGTGGGGTCCCAGGACTGGCTCCACCGTGGAGCGGCACTCCCCACAAGCTGCCCGGCATTCCGGGTCTCGCTCCCGTCCCCCCCCGTTTCACGCCGGCATTGTACCTATCATATCCGTTCCAAATATTCCCGAGAGACTGATCAGCATCATCTCGCAGACCAGGCGGCGGTTGTGGTTGCGCTCCAACCCTTTTTTTACCTCCGCGGCCAGCTGGTAGGCACGTCCCGGGTCCACCGGGGGCAGACGCCCGGCCAACCCCCGCAGTTCATCAACCAGGTCGGAACTTTCCAGCAGTTCCTCGGCCGAGCCGGACTGCAGGAGTACCAGGTCCCGCAGCAGCGATCCCAGAAGGTCCGGAATCCCCCGGCCCACCAGTTCCCACTTTTTGACCGAACCGGAGACGGCATCGGCCATTTCCATCAAGGTCTGCCTGGCCCCCCATCCCGGCCGGGCGGCCGTCTCCACCATCTCCAGGGCCAGTCCCCGCTGATCACGCCACGCATCGAGGTCCAGCGAGAGGGCCCGCCCCAGACTCCCCCCGGCAATTCCGGCCAGTAGGCGGGCCTCCCCAGGGGCTCGCTGGAAGTGGTCCCGCAGGACTTCGGCGAGACGAGTCCTGCTGAAACCTCGAAAACGGACCGACTGGCAGCGAGAGCGGATGGTGGGCATCAGGGCGTTGGGTTGGCTGCTCACCAGGATGATCAGGCAGGCCGTCGGCGGTTCTTCAAGCGTCTTGAGCAGACTGTGCCTGGCTTCGTGCTGAATGCGCTCCGGCCGATCGATGATAAAGGTGTTGCCCACGGCCTCCTGGGGACAGAGACGGACCTGGTGGTTGAGCCAGCGGATGGTGCCCCAATCGGGGTTCTGCCGCTCCCCGATCTTTATCACACCAGGTTCCTTGCCCTCGGGTTCGAGAAAGTAGAGGTCGGGGTGATGCTGCCGGTCCCGGGATTCGTACTGCCGGGCCATACGCGTGCACGAGGGACAGCTGCCGCCGCAGTCCCCTGCCCCCTCCAGTCGTTGGGGGCAGGTGCGATACATGGCGAGGCGCATGGCCATTCGCCGCTTGCCCACACCCTCTGGCCCGTGGAACAGCAGGGCGTGATGCAGCCGGTCCGCCTCGGCCGAGCGGAAAAGGATCTGCTGGATGTCCTCGTTCCCCAGAATGTCCATGGTGCTCCCGCCTAACGGCCGAAATTGAAACCGATCCCGACAGCCAACGCGTATTGATCAAAGAGATCGAGCTCCGCCATAAGGTAAACCCGCTCGCTGATCCCGTAATCGATCCCGGCGACGAATCCGAAAATGTCGTCGGCATCCATGGAGGGCACCTTGCGGTCACCGGAGAGGTCCACGGTGGAGAGGCGCAGGCCGCCATAGAGCAGCAGGTCCTTCACTCCCTTGGTCACGATGGCCGAACCACGGAAGGCATTGGCACTGAGGTCGGTCTGCCCCTCGCTGCTCTGCAGCCGGTCGTAGGCAGCGGAGAGGACGATGTTGATCGACGGATCTTTCTGCGCGCGGTAGATGGCGTACATCAACCCGGCGCCATATGTGGGTTCCAGGGACCCGCTGAACCCCAGCCGGTCCAACCGTATGTCGGCCATGCCGAACCGGCCGAAAACCGCCAGCCGGGGGGTGATGCCATAGGTACCCTTGAGCGCCATGTTGTAGGAACTGAGGTCGTCCCGCTGTCCCCCACTCTTCATGTCGCGGTTGAGATAGCCCATCTCCAGGGAGAGAGTGAACCCCCGCGCCGTGGGGTTGAGCACCGGATTGCCGCTGGTGTCGGCAATGGCGGTCCCCGCCCCGCCGGCCAGCAGGATCATGGCACACACGGCCCCGAGCGCCCAACCGGCGGTCCCCCGTTGCCAGAATCGATTCATTGCTGCCTCCTCATTAGCGGGGGACCGGAAAACGCGGCGGCTCCCCTGACAGAACGGCGCTCATATCATTGACCGCCATCATCCCCATTTTCACTCGGGTGGCCGTGCTGGCACTGCCGATGTGCGGCAGCAGAACCACATCGTCACGACCGATCAGACCGGGATGCACCGCCGGTTCATCCTCGAACACATCGAGGCCGGCTCCGGCCAGCCGGCCCTCTTCCAGCGCCAGAACCAGGGCCCCCTCGTCCACCACCGGTCCCCGGGAGGTGTTGATCAGGAAGGTTCCGGGCCTCATCGAGGCGAACGCCGCCCGGGAGATCAGGTGCCTGGTCTCACCGGTGAGCGGCAGGTGGATCGAGACCAGGTCGGAGGTGCTGAGCAGTTGGTCCAGTGGCAGGAACTCGGCCCCGCACCGTTCCTCCTCCTCGGTTGGCAACGGCTGGCGGTCGGCATAGACCAACCGGACCCCGAACCCGGCCAGCCTCGCGGCCACGGCCCGGCCGATCCGGCCCATGCCCACCAGGCCCACCTGCATTCCCCGCAGATCCTCACCCAGGAGCAGGGTCGGCCCCCAGCAGGTGAACCGTCCGTCGCGGGTGTAGCGGTCAGCTTCCACGATGCGGCGGGTCACCGCCAGGATCAGCCCCACGGTCAACTCGGCGGTGGTGTCGGTGAGTACGCCCGGGGTGTGGGTCACCTCAATGCCCCGGGAAAATGCGTGCTCCAGGTCGATATTGTCATAGCCCACCGCCACGTTGGCGATGCACCTTAGGCGGGGAGCGGCATCGATCAGCTGCCGGTGGATATTTTCGGTGAGCAGGGAGATGATCCCGTCGGCGGCGGCCGCCGCGTCCAGAAGGCGCCCGGGTTCGGGAAGGCCTTCAGGGGGAGCGGGGGCCAGCAGGTGGAAGCGCCGGGCGGCGGCATCCATCACCGGCGCCGGCAGGAGACGGGTGATCAGCACGCGGGGCCTGTCGCAGGCTTCCGCCCCCGCTCCGTTCACCGCCCGCCCTCCCCGGAACCGCCGGCCCGCGCGTTGCCGCGGCGGAACTCGTCACGGCACTCTGCCGAGCAGAAGAAGTGCTCTTCGGCCCCCGCCGCCAGGCTGAGCGATCCCTGGCGGGGCACGTAGGTACCGCAGACCGGGTCTCGTACCATTTCGCCCTTGTGGATCACGTCCTGCTCCGGTCCCCGCACCTCACCTTTCCCCTGCCCCGGGAGGAGCAGCCGGCGCACGGCCCGGTAAGCTACCAGCACTGCGAGAAAAATCAGTAAAAAGCGGAACAGCATCCCCACGTCGATTCACCCGTCAATAGGCCTTGTTAAATATCACCCTGCAGGGAGAGGTCTTGCCGCAAACGATACAGGCCCCCTCGCCTTCCCCATCCCGGGAAAGCGGCTCGAAGGGGATGCAGCGGATACTGGCCTTGGTCTCGTTCTGGACCTTTTCCTCGCAGTCCGCCGATCCGCACCAGTGGGCATGAACGAACCCGGAGGTCTCTTCCATGATCCGGCACAACTCCGAATAGTCATCCACCAGGTGGGTGTTCTCCTCGCGGAAGGCCAGTGCCTTTTCGAATATCCCTCGCTGGATTTCTTCCAGCAGCTGGGGAACACGGGTCACCAGATCGCCCTCGGCAATGGGCTGCTTTTCCCCGCTGTCCCGCCGGGCGGCAAAGACCTGACCGGCCTCCATATCCCGGGGCCCCAGTTCCAGCCGCAGCGGAACGCCCTTCAGTTCCCAGTGGCTGAACTTGTAGCCCGGCTTGTACTGATCGCGCAGGTCCACTTCCACCCGGACGCCGGCGTCACGCAGCACCTGGCCCAGGGCCTGGGCCTTCTCCGCCACGAGGGCCTGCTGGTCGTCACCGCGCCAGATGGGGACAATGGCCACCTGCACCGGCGCCAGGCGGGGCGGCAGCACCAGGCCGCAATCATCGCCATGAGCCATCACCATCGCCCCGATGAGGCGGGTGCTCACGCCCCAGCTGGTCTGCCAGACATGGGACATCTTCCCTTCCCTGTCCTGGAATTTTACGTCGAAAGCTGTGGCGAAGTTCTGTCCCAGATCGTGGGAGGTGCCGGCCTGCAGGGCCTTGCGGTCCTGCATCATCGACTCCACGCAGTAGGTGGTGAGCGCCCCGGCAAACTTCTCCTTATCGGTCTTTGTTCCCTTGATCACCGGCACCGCCATGTAGTCCTCGGAGAACCGGGCATAGACCTCGAGCATATCCAGGCACTCCGTTTCGGACTCCTCGTGCGTCTCGTGGGCGGTGTGGCCCTCCTGCCAGAGGAATTCGGTGGTGCGGAGAAAGAGCCGGGTCCGCATTTCCCAGCGCACAATGTTGGCCCACTGGTTGAGTTTCAGCGGCAGGTCGCGGTAGGACATGATCCACTTGGCGAACATGCTGTACATGATGGTTTCGGAGGTGGGCCGGATCACCAGCGGTTCATCCAGCTTCTTGCCGCCGCCGTGGGTCACCACCGCGCATTCGGGCGCGAACCCCTCCACGTGTTCGGCCTCCTTCTGCAGGAAGCTCTCCGGGATGAAGAGAGGGAAATAGGCGTTGCGGTGGCCGGTCTCACGAAACATGCGGTCCAGCACGTCGCGCATCTGCTCCCAGAGGCCATAGCCGTCGGGCCGGATCACCATGCAGCCCTTGACCGGTGAATAGTCCGCCAGTTCAGACTGCAGCACTACATCGGTGTACCACCGCGAGTAATCCTCCTCCCGCGGGGTGATCAGTTTGCTCTTCTTTTTTGCGGGTCCCCCGCCCCCCTGTCCCTTTGCTGCCGTCATCGGTCTCACCCACCTCCTGCCCACTCTGCCGGGGCGTCCGGCTCCCCCGGGAAGCCTCTATACTTTTCAACGGGAAAACGGCTCACCGTACTACGTGCCCCGGGCTCGCGTCAAGGAATCGGAACCTCTTGCCGGAGCCACTAGACGCCCCCGGTGACAGGTGCGTAGAAGGGTGTGAGACGAAGGGATTGGCCGCGTGGCCGAGCCCGGGACTGGAGGGCCCGCCGGGCCCGCAGAGGTCATCAACCGGCAACCGAACGGCTGCCGGGAAGTCTAGCCAGGAATCTCTTGCTTACTATGGGAAACGGGAACAACCTTTGGCCCGGAATGCCAGCCGGCAGACCGGGCCGCTTTTTTGTACCTGTGACTGGCGGATCAGAGACCGGTTACCGAGGCGCTGCCGCCGAACCATTGCACACCGTCCACCGCATTGAGGTCCGGATCGAGCAACGAGCTGTTCTCGAAACCCAGGGTGCTGTTCCCGTTGCCCGCACCGTTGAAAGTCAGGGTCAGGGCCACCCCGGTGCCGCTCACTCCGCCCACGTCGCCCAGCCGGGCCACGCCAATGATCAGCCGGCCCGCCGGGTTCTCGTCCACCAGGATGCTCACCGGTTCCCCGTCGGAGCTGAAAAAGGTTCCATCGGTGAATGTCACGTAACTGAGGACAGAGGGGTTGAAGGTCAGATCGCAGGCCATGGAGGAGACGTTGTCCACCGAGGTGAGCCGGATGTCGAGGTCCAGCCGGTTGGCATTGGTGGCGTTGAGCTGCAGGCTCACCGTGTTGGATCCGGGGTTGCCGTTGGCCGGGGTAAAGGTGATTTCGGGGTCATCCGCCGGGGGCGGCGGCGGTTCCGTGGGACTGCTGTCGCTGCTGCAGCCGGCGAGACCGAACAGCATCAGGGGCAGCAGAAGGAAAAAGACCAGCGGCGTGTAAGCAACGCGGCCATGAGGGCTTTTGCCAGTCCGGTCGCTGGCTGGTATCCTGACATGCATCTGAGAAACACCTCCGTGAACCCGGCCGGCTGGCCCCTCGGCTCTCGAGGGGTGGGTCAAGACCGGAAACAGGTTGTTTTTCGCCGAACGGACGTACGCTACCATATCGGGTACGTGCCGTAAACCCTGTCGGAATCCCCGGGATGACCAGTGGTCGGCCCGGCCTCCGACACCACTAGTATACCCGATCCATTGCCGGGACACCCGCCCCCGCGGCCACTGTCCGGCCCAAGGAGTCAGCATGCTGCAACAGCACACCCCATCCCCGTCCCGGCGTCCCAGGAGCGGAACCGTCCTGGCCGCCCTATTCTTGTGCACGGCGCTCTTGCTGCCGCTCTGCCCCCTGCCGGCGGCGGCCGACAACCCACACGCCAGAACAGTGCGGCGCCGCCACACCGACTGCCGTCTGCTGCTCACCGAGAAAAGGCTGCTGGGCTGGGATGTGTCGCGGCAGGCGGCAAAAGTGAACGAGGCGAGAAAGATCGGCACCGGCGGGGACCTGGCCGGGGCGCTGGCCCTGCTGGAGGAAGCCGAGAAGGAGCTCCTCCGCCTCGACACCTGGCGCGGCTCCCCCCGGGTGGTCAGGATCGAGGGGGAAGCCCGGCCCGCCGGCGGGCCGGAGGAAGCCCCCACCGCCACGGTCGAGGCGGGAGCCCTTCGTCTCGGCTTTGATGCCACGGGCCGAATGACCGGGGTGGTGCTGGGCGGCCGGGACCTCGCTTCCCGGGTGGCCGGCGGCTTCCTTGCCCGGGACGCGGCCACCGGGAAGACCGGCGCGTTCAGCGGCCGGGTCACCACCACCGACGACGGGATCGAACTGTCGGGGAAGATAGCCGCGGTGGATGTTGGGCTGGAGGCCCGTTTTCAGCGCCGGGAAGGCCGGTTGGAGGTGGAGGGAGTGCTGAAAGAGACCAGCGGCGCCGACCGGGCGCTGGTGCTCTGTTTCAAGATCCCCTTCCTCAGCCAGGGATTCAGCTGGGAGGACGATCCGGAAGGGGGGCGCCCCATTCCCCCCGGCGCCGTCATTCTGCAGAATTCGGCCCAGGTGACCCAGGACCGGGAATCCACCCGGCTGGTCTCCACCCTCCCCCTGGCCTGTATCAGCGACCAGCGGGCCGGCCTGACGCTGGCCACCGCCATCGAGCACCCGACGGTCTTTCGCATCAACTACGATGGCCAGGACCAGAGCATCAACCTCTACTATGACTTCGGCCTGACCACGAAGACGACGAAATTCCCCGGCGAGGCGCGGTTCCGTTTTGTCATCTACCCACTGGAGGAGCCGGCCTGGGGAATGCGCTCGGCCCTCGACACCTATTACCGCATCTATCCCGGGGCCTTTGCCGACGTGGTGGAAAACCCCGGGCTCTGGGGGACCGTGGATGCCGCCGCCGTGCTGGGCCAGACCTATCGGGAGATGGGCTTCGTCTTTCTCCAGGGGGAGAATGGGCCTCCCAAGTGGGGCAAGAAACTCGGCCTGATGTCGATTCGCTACTGCCGGCCCTGGTCGTTCCTGATCCCCGGCTCCACCGAGCCACAGCCGGATCAGCTGGACGCGCTGGTGGCCGACCCGGGGCGGCTCAACATCAAACTCTCTCACAACCTGATCTTCGGGCCGGTGAGCGCCCCGGAGATGGTGAGCGCCATGGAGCTCTCGGCGATCCACGGCCGCGGCGGGAAGCCGGTGGGGCTCGCGGACCGCACTCACGGCGGGGTCAATATCATCCTCAACCCCGATCCGGAGATCGAAGGCGGCCGGGGTGGCAGAAATGCCGCCCGGCTGACCCTGGAAGAGGCCATCTCGCCGGCGGTGACCACGTACAAGACCGCAGGCCAGCACCGCTGGGGCCTGTTCTTCGACGTGGCCAGCACCACGCTGAGATACGAGAATTTCCGCCAGGACCACATGGCCTGGGCCGATTTCCCGCTGACCTATGACGAGCAGGAGAAACGCCCGGTGATCCTCGGGCTCTCCTCGGCCTGCGAATACCTGGAACACGTCATGGAATGGACCACCCGCCGGGGCGGGATGGTGGGGGTCAATACCTCTCCCCACCCCTACAACATGGTTTTCCTCGCCCCGTTTTGCCACATGGCCGGCACCGAGCACCTGCCCGGAAGACGCGAGATGCACAACCGCCGGGCATTGGCCGGTCAGCGACCGATCGGCTTCCGCACCATGGAGAGCTGGGACATGCTGTTGAAGGTCGGCCTCTTCTACGGCTGCTTTCCCTCGAGGAGTCCACTGGACAAGGTACGGACCAAGCTTGAGCACCTGCAGCAGGCCAAACCGCTGATCACCCGCCTGGTGCCGCTGATCAAAAAGCTGGACGCCGCCGGCTGGGAACCGGTGACCCGGGCCCGCACCGGCCACCGCGACCTGCTGGTGGAGCGGTTCGGCGCCTTTGGCGACGGACCGGTCTACCTGACGGTCTGGAATCGGACTCCGTCAGAGACCGAGGTGAAACTGAACCTGGACGAGACGGCCCGCCGCTGGTGCGGCGGCGCCCCCCGGGCATCCGAACTGGCCGCGGGCCGGAAGGTGTCAACCGCGACGGGAGTGGTCAGCCTGCGTCTGGGCGCGGACGAGGTGGCCATGATCCGCCTCGAGAAAAAAGGCGAGTAGCCCCGGCAGCGGCAAGGTCCTCAAGCTGTTGCCACGAGCGCGACATTGGAGCGTTTCGCGACCGGAGCGCGGTGGCAACAACTTGAGGACCGCATCTGTTTGAAGAAACGGATCAGTCCCCGGCAAGCTGGGGCCGGCGCAGCTGCGCGCCGCCACCGACGTAGACCACATCCTCCCACCCGGCGTGGAGCAGGATCCGTGCCGCCTCGTAGGAGCGCAGACCCCTGGCGCACACCACCAGCAGCGGTTTTTTCGGCGGCAGTTCGGCAACCCGGGCCCGTAGCTCGGTAAAGGGCAGGTGGACCGAATCAGGAAAGCCGGGACCGGCTGATTCCCGCTCCTCCTTCTCCCGCACATCCACCACCAGCCGTCCCTCCAGTTGCGGGTCATCCGGCGCCACCTGGGGCGGCAGGAAACAAATGCCGTCCTCCTCGCTGTTCAGCACCAGCGCCGCCAGCTGGTACAGCGGATCCAGGGCGTTGGCGTAGGGCGGCGAATAGGCGAACTCCAGGTCGAGAAGGTCGCGCACCCCTCCCCCGCTCAGCAGCAGACTGGCCACCACATCCACCTCGCGGACCACTTGACCGAGACCCACTGCCTGCAGCCCCAGAAGCCGCAGGGTTTCCCTTTCATAGACCAGTTTGAGGTGCATCCCCCTGGAATCGGGGAAATAGGCCGGACGGTCCTCGAAGGATCCCCAGGCGGCCCGGGCATCGATCCCGGCAGCCCGGGCGGCCGCCTCGGTGAGACCGGTGGATACAGCAGTGATATCGAACACCTTCACCACCGCGCTGCCCAGCACCGGGGCCACCCGATCATCCCGCCCGGCAATCCGGTTGCCGATCAATCGTCCCTGCCGGTTGGCCAGCGACCCCAACGGAAGATAGACCGGCCGGCCGGTGATGTGGTGGGTCAGCTCGACGCAGTCGCCGGCGGCGTAAATGCCGGGCCGGCTGGTGGCCATCCCCTCGTCCACCACCAGGCCGCCGCAGGGACCGGTCTCCAGCCCGGCGGCAGCGGCAAAGCCCACCGCCGGCCGCACGCCCAGGGCGCAGACCGCCGCGTCGGCGTCAAGGGTCTCCCCCGCCAGTTCCACCCGGACAGCATCGCCGCTTTCCGCCAGCTGCTGAACCGGACAGCCGAGTTTCAGGGACACGCCATTCTCCCGCAGGTGGGCCTGTACCGGGGCGGCCATCTCGGGATCGAGCATCCGCGGCAGCACCTGTGGCGCCGCTTCCACCAGGGTCACCTCCGCGCCCCACATGGAGCCGTAGGCCTCGGCCGCCTCGCAACCGATGAACCCGCCGCCAACCACCACCACCGAGCCCACCCGGCCCTGCTCCAGGTCGCTGCGCATCCGGCGAACCCCGTCGATGTCGCGCAGGAAATGCATCCGCTCCGATTCACCGTCAAACCCCGGCGGGGCGATGGGTTCACTGCCGCTGGCCACCACCAGCGTGTCGTAGGGGAAGGTCAACGATTCATCGTTCGCCCGGCTCCGGGCACGCAACAGTTTCTCCTCCGGGTCGATGGACAGGACTTCCACTCCGGTCCGCACCCGAAGCCCCTTCACCCCGGAAAAAAAATCCGCATCCCGCAGAACGCCATAGGGCGTGGAGCGCAGTTCCGCCGGACTGGCCACGTCCCCGGAGAGAAAGTATGGCAACCCGCAGGCGCTGACCGAAATCCGGTCCGTCCTGTCGAGGACGGTTATCTCCGCTCCGGGCAGCAGGCGGCCGGCCCGGGCGGCGGCCCGCAAACCCGCTGCCGAGGCGCCAATAACCACGATACGTTGTGTCTCTGAACTCATTTCTCGCCTTTCACGTCGTGGCCTGCTCAGCCGCGGCAGTGGCCGGCTGGCAGGCGGGGCAGAAAAAGGTGCTGCGTCCCTGCTGCACCATTCGGTTCACTGGAGCCCTGCACCGCCGGCAGGGGTCGCCCTCATGGCCGTAGACCTTGAGAAACCGCTGGAAACCGCCCGAGTCCCCGCGGGAATCCTGAAAGTCGGAGAAGGTGGTCCCGCAGTGGCGGATGGCCTGTTTGAGGATGGCGACGGTGGCGGCATGCAGCCGGCGAACTTCGGCGGTATCCAGCGACCCGGCTCGCCGGGCCGGGTGCAGACGGGAACGGGCGAGGATTTCCGAGGCGTAGATGTTGCCCAGCCCGGTAATCCGGTCCTGGCGCAGGAGCCAGGGTTTGATCTCCTGGCCGCTGCCGGCCAGCAGCCGCCGGAGGAGCCCGCGGGTGAACGAACTGCCGGTGGGGTCCGTTCCCGCCGGCTCCAGCAGTTGCAGGTCATCGGCCAGATGGATCACGCCAAAACGCCGCGGATCCACGAAGTCCACCGTGCCGCCGTCCAGGGCCAACCGGGCCCGCAGATGCGGCCGGTCCGCCGCACCGACAGGGTTGTCACCGGGATGCCAGAGCAGCCGGCCGGTCATCCGCAGGTGGACCGCCAGCCACAGGCGGGGAACGGTTCTCGTACGCCGCTCCAGTTCCAGCACCACCTGCTTGCCCAGCCGGAAAACCCGCGCAACCCGGCTGCCCCGAACCCGGCCAACCGGGAGCGTACCCAGCAGGTTGTCTAGGATGCGCAGGGAGCGCACCGCCCTCCCGGCGATCAGCGGGTCCAGCTGGCTGGCCACGGTTTCCACTTCGGGCAGTTCCGGCATCGGGGTCCACCTCGTGACGGCAAAAAAAGGATAATAATCCTCGACCCGCCGGATGTCCAGAACAGGCCCGATTTACCCTTGCAATGTGGGTGAATCTGGCCTATTCTGTCGGCTTGCTTGACAACCGTGTTCTACAGTGTCGGGTTTTTCGGCACTGCAGAAACGGACAAACTCAGTATCGTCAGATAGTTAAAGCCCGACTCGTATCGCGGCCGGGCGGCGGGATTGGCCCGCCCGAGGCGTCCCAGGAACGACGCCGGAACGAACGCCTAGGGAGAGTTGAAATGGCACGACGGAAGTTAACAATCGACGGCAACGAAGCCACCGCATCAGTGGCACACCGGATCAATGAGGTCATCGCCATCTACCCTATCACCCCCTCGTCCAACATGGGCGAGTGGGCCGACGAGTGGGCGGCCAAGGGGATGAAGAATATCTGGGGCAACGTGCCCCAGGTGGTTGAGATGCAGTCCGAGGGCGGCGCGTCGGCCGCGGTGCACGGCTCCTTGCAGGCCGGCGCCCTGACCACCACCTTCACCGCCTCCCAGGGGCTGCTGCTGATGATCCCCACCATGTTCAAAATCGCCGGTGAGCTGACCTCCACGGTCTTCCACATCTCGGCCAGAACCATCGCCACCCACGCCCTTTCCATCTTCGGCGATCACTCCGACGTCTATGCCGTCCGCCAGACCGGCTGGGGCATGCTCTCCTCCGGGGGCGTCCAGGAAGCCCACGACATGGCGGCCATCGCCACCATGTGTACCATGGAGTCGCGCATCCCCTTCCTGCACTTCTTCGACGGCTTCCGCACCTCCCACGAAGTGAGCAAGATCGAGGAACTGACCGATGACGACCTGCGTTCCCTGATGGATCCGGGCATGATCCGGATGCACAAGGAACGGGCCCTCTCCCCCGAACGGCCGAAAATCAGGGGCACCTCGCAGAACCCCGACGTTTTCTTCCAGTCCCGCGAGACCATCACTCCCTACTATGAAGCCTGCCCCGGCATCATGCAGGAGATGATGGACCGCTTCGCCGAGCTCACCGGTCGCCAGTACCAGCTGTTCGACTATGTCGGTCACCCCAACGCCGAGCGGGTGATCGTGGTCATGGGCTCGGCCGCCGACACGGTTCACGAGACCGTGGAGTATCTGAACAACCAGGGTGAGAAACTGGGCGTGCTCAAGGTCCGGCTGTTCCGGCCCTTTGCGCCGCGCCAGATGCTGGCGGCCCTGCCCGCCTCGGTGAAAGCCCTGGCCGTCCTCGACCGGGCCAAGGAGCCGGGTTCGTCGGGCGAAGCGCTTTACACCGACATGCTCACTGCCCTGGTCGAAGGCCGCACCGAAGGCTACTCCCAGTTCGAGACCGACCCGCGGGTGGTCAGCGGTCGTTACGGGCTCTCCTCCAAGGAGTTCGACCCGGCCATGGTCAAGGCCGTTTTCGACGAGCTGAAAAACAATCCGCCGAAAAACCACTTCACCGTGGGGATCACCGACGACGTTTCCAACAGTTCACTGGCGGTTGACACCAGCTTCGATACCGAACCGGACACCGTGACCCGCGGCGTGTTCTTCGGCCTCGGCTCCGACGGCACGGTGGGCGCGAACAAGAACTCGATCAAGATCATCGGCGAGGAGACCGACAACTTCGCCCAGGGCTACTTCGTCTACGACTCGAAGAAAGCTGGAGCGGTAACCGTGTCGCACCTCCGCTTCGGCCCGGACCCGATCCGCTCGATCTACCTGATCAAGAAAGCCAACTTCGTGGCCTGTCACCAGGTGGTGTTCCTCGAACGCTACGACATGCTGCAGTATGCCCAGGATGGCGCAGTCTTCCTGCTCAATTCCCAGGCCGGCCCGAATGAAGTCTGGGACACCCTGCCCCGCGAGGACCAGCAGTCGATCATCGACAAGAAGGTGAAGTTCTACACCATCGACGCCTACCAGGTGGCCCGGGAAACCGGCATGGGTGTGCGGATCAACACCATCATGCAGACCTGCTTTTTCGCCATCTCCGGTGTGCTGCCCCGCGACGAGGCCATCGACCAGATCAAGAAAGCGATCAAAAAGACATACGGCAAAAAGGGCGAGGAAATCGTCAAGCTCAACTACAACGCCGTTGACCAGACCCTGGCCCACCTCCACGAGGTGAAGGTGCCCGGCGCGGTGACGTCAACCATGACCCGGCCGCCCACCGTTTCCCCGGACGCTCCGGAGTTCGTGCAGAACGTCACCGCCGAGATCATTGCCGGCCGCGGCGACGACCTGCCGGTGAGCGCCTTCCCCGCCGACGGCACCTGGCCCGTTTCCACCACCCAGTGGGAAAAACGGAACATCGCCCTGGAGATCCCGGTCTGGGAGTCGGACATCTGCATCCAGTGCAACAAGTGCGCCATGGTCTGCCCCCACGCCGCCATCCGGCCCAAGGTCTACGACCCGCAGCACCTCGAGGGCGCGCCGGCCACGTTCAAGTCCGTCGATTACAAGGGCCGCGAATTCCCGGGCACCAAGTATTCCCTCCAGGTGGCTCCCGAGGATTGCACCGGTTGCGAGCTCTGCATCAGGGCCTGTCCGGTCAAGGACAAAAAGAACCCCGAGCGCCAGGCGATCAACTTGTCCCCGCAGCCGCCGCTGCGCGAGACCGAACGGGAGAACTACGAGTTCTTCCTCAACCTGCCCGATCCGGACCGCACCAAGGTCAAGACCGACACCAAGGGGACCCAGTTCTTCCGGCCCCTCTTCGAGTATTCCGGAGCCTGCGCCGGCTGCGGTGAGACCCCCTACGTCAAGCTGCTGACCCAGCTCTTCGGCGACCGGGCGATCATCGGCAACGCCACCGGCTGCTCCTCGATCTATGGCGGCAACCTGCCCACCACCCCCTACACGGTGGACGCTGATGGCCGCGGTCCCTCATGGTCCAACTCCCTCTTCGAGGACACGGCGGAATTCACCTACGGGTTCCGGCTGGCCGTGGACCAGAACCGGGTGGTGGCCGAGAACCTGCTCAAGGAACTCAGCCCGAAGATCGGCCAGATCCTGGTGGACGAGATTCTCACCGCCGACCATTCCGGGGAAAAGGCCATCGCCGACCAGCGGTCGCGGATTGGGGCGCTGAAGGAGCAGTTGAAGTCCTTTGACGATCCGGCGGCCAAACAGCTGACCCAGCTGTCCGAGTATCTGGAGCGCAAATCGATCTGGGGCGTGGGCGGCGACGGCTGGGCCTACGACATCGGCTACGGCGGTCTGGACCACGTGCTGGCCTGCAACCGCGACGTCAACCTCCTGGTGCTGGACACCGAAGTCTACTCCAACACCGGCGGCCAGGCCTCCAAGGCCACACCCCTCGGGGCGATGGCCAAGTTCGCCATGGGCGGCAAAGCCATTGCCAAGAAGGACCTGGGCATGATGGCCATGAGCTACGGCTACGTCTACGTGGCCCAGGTGGCCATGGGAGCCAAAGATGCCCAGACAGTGAAGGCCTTCATCGAGGCCGAATCCTATGACGGGCCCTCGTTGATCATCGCCTACTCCCACTGCATCGCCCACGGCTTCGACCTGGCCGACGGTCTCGAGCAGCAGAAACTGGCGGTGGACAGCGGGTACTGGCCACTCTACCGCTTCGACCCCCGCCGCGTGGCCCTGGGTGAGAATCCCCTGCAGCTCGATTCCAAGGCGCCCAAGACGTCCTTCGAGTCCTATGCGCTCAATGAGGCCCGTTACCGCATGCTGCAGAAGATCAACCCCGAGCGGGCACGGATGCTGCTGGACCACGCCCAGGAGACCGTCACCGCCAAGTACCGCAGGTACGAACAGATGGCCAAGATGAGCTATTCGAACAACGGGGACAGCGAAGGGGACGGCGAGGCGTAAACCACATCCCACGTCATCCACAAGGGGCCGCGGTCAGCACTGACCGCGGCCTTTTTTTTGGTGCGCCGGGCATGGCGCGCAGCGCCTTAACCGGCGCACCAAAAAAAACCCCGCCGCGTGGCGGGGGTTTCTAACTCAAATTCTTTACAGCCAGCGATTTACTTCTTGCTCATCGCATCGACTTCGCCACAGGTCTTTTTCACGGCGTCAACCGAGTGTGCAAGAGCTACTTTCTCTTCCTCCGTCAGATTGATCTCGATGATTTTCTCCACACCGTCCTTGCCAAGAATGGCGGGGACACCGACGAAGAGCCCATCGACACCATACTCGCCCTCGAGCAGCGCGCAGACCGGGACGATCTTCTTCTTGTCGTACATGATCGCTTCGACCATCTCCAGCGCCGACCAGGCCGGGCTGACAAAGGCCGAACCGGAACCGAGCAGGCCAACCACTTCGCCGCCGGCCTTGCGGGTCCGGGCCTCGATCGCTTCCAGCGTCTCGGCAGCGACGAACTCTTCAACCGGAAGACCGTAAATCCGGCAGGCGCTGCGGATCGGCACCATGGTGTCGCCATGGCCGCCCAGCACCACCGCCTCGATGTTCTCCACCGAAACGCCGGCGGCGTCAGCAACGAAATACTTGTAGCGGCCCGAGTCGAGCACACCAGCCATCCCGATGATCTTGTTTTTCGGGGTGCCCAGCTGCTTGAACAGGCGGTAGACGATGGCGTCCAGCGGGTTGGCCACCGAGATGATAATGGCGTTGGGGCAGTACTTCTTGATCCCCTCGGCCACCTTGTCGGTGATGCCGAGGTTGATCGCCAGCAACTCTTCCCGGCTGGGGAAGGTGCCGTCCGGCCGCACGGTGCGCGGCACGCCTGCGGTGTTGATCACGAAGTCGGACCCCTCGAGAACCTCGAAGGTCTGGCTCGCCTGGAAGTTGACGTCACGACTGATGGTGGGCATCCCCTCGGCGATGTCGAGACACTTGCCCTTGGCCAGGTTGGGGGGCTTGGGATCCACGAGGCCGACATTGCGTGCGAGGCCGCGGGTGACGATTTCCGATACCAGGACGCCGCCGATCTGGCCGCCGCCCACGAGTCCGATCTTGTTGACCATCGACATTCTCCTTGCTGTGATAATACCTTCCGCTCGCATCCACAACAGGCGGGGAACGGGTGTCACCCGCCTGTCTCTCCAAAAATATTCGCAGATCTTACCACCATGGGGCGGGATAGGCCAGAGCATTTATCGCCTGCCGGATGAATCCGCTAATTTTTCTTCCCACCGGGGCGAAAATGGCACGGTTGACCGGCCGGCCGGACCATGTTTCAATGGTGAAAACAGCCTTTTCCCCCACAAACCCGGAAGGTGGACCGATGGAGACCATCGACGTTCGCTACCGCTTCAATCTTGGCGATGGAGCCCTTGAAGTGTTCGACCTGAAGTTCCGGCCGGATGACATGGAGTTGCTGGAACCGGTACCGGAGACGGCACCGCCCAGGGCCGGCCTGGAGTTTCACCAGTGTCCCCACTGTCCGCTGACCCCGGCAGACGGGCCGGACTGCCCGCTGGCCCTCTGCCTGGTGGATGTGATCCGCCGGTTCGACCGGATCATCTCCTACGACACCATCCGCCTCGACGTACGCCCTGGCCCAGTATTTCAGGTCGAGGGCAGGCCTCGACCCCGACATCGAATTGCGGGGCCTGATCGGCCTCTACCAATCGGTCTGCCGCATCAATGTCTCGGCGGTGGAACGGGTTCGCCAGGCCACCAGGGCCGACTCCGCGGTCAACGCCCTGGTGATCCTCGATCTCTTCGCCCAGGTTTTGCCCGAGAGCGTGGAAGGGGATTTGAAAAAACTGCGGGGAATCTTCAGCGCCTACCTTGAGTGAGCCACCGCCGGCGTCACTCCCCCAGGTCGACGATGATCCGACCCTTGTCCAGCCAGGCAGGCCAGGTATTCAGAGGCCTGGTGGCCGGGCCGTTGAGCACCTTCCCCTCCACATCGAAGAAGGACCCGTGGCAGGGGCACTCGAACCGCGTCACCGCCCGGCGGTAGGCCACGGTGCACTTCTCGTGGCTGCAGATGGGGCTGACCGCGCTGATCCCGTCTTCGGCATGGCGGGCCAGCAGCACCTCCCGGCCCTTCAGGCGAATGGTGATCGACCCGCCCACACGCTTCAGCCGCTTGACCCGCTCCAGCGGGATGGCCACCTTCCCCGCCCGGGCCGCACGGCCCGGCCAGAGGAGCACCGCCGCCAGCACCGGCAGCAGACGCTTGAAGAACCCCCGGCGGGAGAATGGAGACCGATCGTGGTTCATCGGTTCAGGTCTCCGCCCTCGCTCATTCGCCGGTCCGCCGGAAGCGGAATTCCCGGGTGATGGTGAACCCGATGATCACGTCGCCATAATCGCGGAAGGTGTTGGTGGCGATGCCGGTGGCCCCGAAATACTGGGTATTGGAAATCACCACGGCAAAGGTGTGCTTGTTGGTGGTGGCACGGAGTGAAGTGGAGAGCACCGGGTAGCGCTCCTTGAAACCACCGACATTGGCCACCACTTCAGTGTGCCAGGAAAAGCTCGGGGTGAAACGGACATCCAGCGTCCCCGGGATGGCCGTGGAGTATTCCGGATCATCCCGATCCCGGTTCTCGTTCCAGGAATCGGAGTGGTAGAGCAGGCCGGTACCCACCCGAACCCGCCGCCCGAAGGTGCGGTTGATGGCGAGCTGGCCAAAGAAGCCCTGATCGTCATCCGCCTCCTTCCTGGAGAACCAGGTCATCCCGCCGCGAACCGCTACGTCGAGGAAATGCTTCTCCTGTTTCAGCGGCTGGTATCTGAGGTCGAGGTCCCAGGTGTCGGTCTTGAACATGTCCTGGGTGCCGTTGATGCGCTGCAGGCCCACATCGAGGCCGTCGAGGATGCCGTAACGGGCGGCAAGGCCGATCTTCAGCAGCCCGCTGTCAAAACCGAGAAAATCGTGAAAGGTGTCCCTGGTGAAGGTTTTCCAGGCCCGGTGGTCGAGGATGAAGATCAACGACCCTCGCCTGGCCGTGCGTGCTGTCAGCACGTTTATCGTCCGCTCGTCCCGCGCCCGGCCCTCGATGTCCCAGGTGGCCAGTTCGTCCACCTCCTCGATGATATCGATCTCCTCGATATCATCCTCCACCTCTTCCACTGGATCCTGGTCACCGACCACCGTGGCCGCAAACCCGGGATCGGCCGAGAAAACACCGGCGAGCCCCAGCAGCAAGCCAAGCAAGAAGATATTCCGGAGCACTCTCATTTCTCTTCCTCCTCGGTTTCAGGCGGGACCGGAGATCAGCCCTGGTATAGCAGTGCGGGCACCGGAGTTCATACTCTTCCATGAAGAAACCGTAAAGAACCGGTGGCCACATGTCAAGCAACGCGCAGGAGGAGTTTGTCAGGAATTGGGGGAGGCTTCCGCCGCGGCGCGGAGCGGCACCGTTACCACCGAGGAGAACTCCACCGGCCGGCCGGCAGTGATGGCGGGGTGAAAGGAGTAACCGCCCAGGGCATCGAGAACCAGACGGTCCACTTCGTCGCTGCCCGAGGAGGAGACCAGTTTGAGATCGGTGACCTGACCGTCCTTGCCCACCCGGACATAGACCCGCGGGCTGTCAAGCGCCCCTCCGCGCAGCAGGGAGGGCGGAATCTCCGGCCGCTGCCCGCTGATCCGCCGCGGCGGCAGGATCCGTTGCCCCAACCCGTCGAGAAAGAGGATTCCCTCCGAATTTTCTTCTGTGGCCGGGGCCGGATCGGCCGCCGGCGGCGCGGGCATGGTGTCCGGCACCGGCTGGGCCGGTGTTGATACCACGGCTGATTCCGGAGGAACCACGTCGGCGACCGGACCGGCATCGTCCGCCCGCTGAAAAAACTTGATCGAAAAAAAGGCGAGCAGGATGATGGCCACCCCGACGTAGAGTATCGGTCTCGGCAAGCGCAATCTGCGGCGGTTTTTCAGGTGATCAAACCGGAACTCGTTCATCGGGACGCCCGGCCAGTTCGTTTTTCAGATACTGGGTCAGAATGTGGATCAGGATCAGGTGGGCCTCCTCGGAGAGGCCGTAGTTGCGGGGACTGACCACCAGGGCCAGGTCGGCCAATCCGGCCAGTTTGCCACCGCCAAACCCCACCAGGACCAGGGTTGTGGCACCGTGGGAGCCGGCATACTCGATACCGCGCAGCACATTGGGTGAATTGCCCGAGGCGCTGATGCCGATGGCCATGTCACCCGGCTCCACCAGCCCGTGGAGCTGCTCCTCGAAGATCTCCTCGTAGCCGTAATCGTTGCCCACCGCGGTGAGCACGGCGATATTTTCGCTGAGGCTGATCGCCCGGAACCGCGGTTTGTCCGGACTGGCCGTGCCCTTGGCCAGATCCACGGCAAAATGCGAGGCGGTGACCGCGCTGCCGCCATTGCCAAAGATATAGATACGGCCGCCGCGCCCCCGGGTGTCCTGCAGCATGTCGGCCGCTCGGGCCACCTGGTCCGGAGAGATCTCGTCCAGCATGACCCGCAGGCGATCAACGTATTCAGTGCAATACGTTTCTATTCCCATGGTTCCTCTCGAATTCAATTTCATAATTTGATTTTCACCGCCAAAGTATACCTGATCGGGCGAAGATGCGTCCACGGCCCGGTCTTGTTCCACCGGCCAAAAGCAGGTATATTTTCAATGATGAAATCGTTTCGCCACAAATGGAGCGAGCCATGCGGATCCTGATCAGCGGCGCCGGCGGGCTGGTGGGCCAAACCCTCTGCAAGGGTCTGGCCGCCGCAGAACACCGGATCACCCCCCTGGTCCGGCGACACGCCGGAAAAGTCATTCCCCCGGAGACGGTCTGGTGGGATCCGGTGGCCGGCGAACTGGACCTGCCGGGCCTGGAGGATCACCAGGCGGTTATCCATCTGGCCGGTGAGAACATTGCGGCGGGCCGCTGGACCACGGCCCGGAAAAAGAAAATAGAGGAGAGCCGGGTCAAGGGAACGGATCTGCTGGCCGGCGCCCTGGCCCGGTTGCCTGTCCCGCCCCGCACGCTGATCTCGGCGTCGGCCGTGGGATACTACGGGAACCGCCCCCCGGAGGAGCGTCTGGACGAAGCTTCATCCCCGGGAACCGGTTTCCTCGCCGACGTCTGTCGCCGGTGGGAGTCGGCGGCCGGGGCCGCCGCTGATGCGGGGATCAGGGTGATCAATCTCAGGTTCGGAGTGGTGCTGCATCCCGGGAAGGGTGCCCTGGCCAGGATGCTGCCCGTATTTCGTGCTGGTCTGGGCGGACCGGTGGGCCACGGCCGGCAGATGATGAGCTGGATCACCGCGGACGAACTGCCGGCCCTGGTGGCTCACCTGCTGGCAGCAGAAACGGTGACCGGGCCGGTGAACGCCGTGTCACCCCACCCGATCTCCAATGCCGATTTCGGCCGAGCCCTGGGCCGGGCACTCTCCCGCCCGTCGTGGCTGCCGCTGCCGGCCATGGCGGCCCGCCTGATGTTCGGTGAGATGGCGCAGGAACTGCTCCTCGGCGGAGCCGCGGTCCTGCCCCGGGCCCTTCTCGATTCCGGCTACTCCTTCACCCATCCCGAGCTGGAACCGGCCCTGCGGGCCATGCTCGGCCGAACAGCCTGAACCGGCAGGCCCGGTTACCAGGACGCCGTCAGTTCGCCCACCTGGGATTCCACCGCCTCCAGCACCTGGCAATCGCGTACTGCGTCGGACATGTTGTTGTGGTCCGGGTAAAGCGGCCGATCTTCACCGAGGTGGTCCACCACCTTGCGCACGGCGGCGTGGGCGGCCCTGGTGCCCTGACCGGGGGTGTAGTCCCTGAAATCGAGGGCCTGGGCACCGGCGATCAGCTCGATGCCGAGAACACCGTGGGCGTTCTCCAGAATCTGTCTGGTCTTCAGTGCTGTGTTCATCCCCATGCTGACAAAGTCCTCCTGGTCGGCGGCAGCGGGGATCGATTGAACGCAGGCCGGCATGGAGAGGGTCCGCTGCTCCACGATCAGCATGCCGGCGGTGTACTGGCTGAGCATGTGACCGGAGTACATCCCGGCACCCTCGGTAAGGAACGCCGGCAGGCCCGCGCTGAGCGCCGGGTTGAGCAACCGGTTGAGACGGCGTTCGGAAAGCACGCTGACCATGGCCACCGAAGCGCCCACCATATCCAGCGGCAGGCTGATGGGTGTGCCCTGGAAGTTGGCGCCGGTGAGTACCGTGTCGGTCTCGGGGAGGAAGATCGGGTTGTCCCCCACACCGTTGAGTTCGATCTCGAACTGGATTCGGGCATAGGCCAGGTGGTCGCGGGCCGCCCCGATCACCTGGGGCGTGGAGCGCATGCTGTAGGCGTCCTGGACCTTGGTCTTCACCCCCCCCAGCAGATCGCTGCCCTCGATGCAGCGGCGGATGTTCCCCGCCGAGGTCACCGCCCCGCGGAACCCCCGCAGCTCGTGGAGGCGGGAGATATACGGCTTCATGTTGGCCCGCAGCGCCTCGAGGCTCATGGCCGCGGCGATTTCGGCCTGCTTGAGCCACCGCTCGGTGTCGTAGATTTCCAGACAGCCCATGCCGGAGATGAGGTTGCTGCCGTTGATCACCGCCAGCCCGTCCCGGGCCTCCAGTTCCACCGGCTTGATACCGGCCCGGTCCAACGCCTCCTCCCCGCTGAGCCGCTGGCCCTCGTAGAAGGCTTCGCCCTTGCCCATCAGCACCAGGGCCACCTGGCTCATGGGCGCCAGGTCGCCGCAGGCGCCAACGGAGCCCTTTTCGCAGACCATGGGGGTGACCCCCCTGTTCAACATGTCGCACAGGGTCTGGGTCACCACCGGCCGGCATCCGGAATTCCCGTGGGCATGGACATTGGTCCGGGCGAACATCGCCGCCCGCACATGCTCCAGCGGCGCCGGTTCACCGATTCCGGCGGAATGGTTGTAGATCAGATACTTCTGGAAGTCCTTCAACTGGTCAGGGTCGAGGACCACCTCGGAGAACTCGCCAATCCCGGTGTTGACCCCGTACATGATCTCGCCGGCCTTGATCTTCCCCTCGACCATGGCCCGGCAGGTCTTGATCCGCTCCAGTGCCGTTGCATCCAGTTCGACTTTTTCGTTGTGACGGGCCACCGCCACCACGTCCTCGATGGTCAGGCCGCCGCCGGCAATCGTAATGGCCATAACGTTCAGATCTCCTCACTTGTGGTCGCCCTGTGAATCAGTCGCGGCCGTCGCGCTCTCTCCGGTGGCGCCCCCGGCCGCAAAACAGCCCAATAATAGCGCCGGGAGCCTCGTTCGTCGAGGGGAAAATCCGTTCCGGCTAAACCCTGCATGGTATACTCCCCGCAATATCACCGGGCGGCTGCCCGATCATCTCGCACGGAGGAAAGCACCCATGTCCCGTCTCGGAAAAATCATCCTCGTCGGCTGTCTGCTCCTGTTGCCCGCCGGTCCCGCCGCGGCGGAGGATGCGGCCGGTGAATTCGACCGCTGGTTCGTCGACCGCACGCTCCGTGTGGACTACTACCACATCGGCAACGCCACCGAGGAGGCCGTGACCCTCGACCGGCTGTACGAGCAGGGGGCCTGGGCCGGCAGCATGGTGAACCTCCTCGACACCCGGAACAACGGCGCCTTCTACGTCAAGGTCTTCGACGCTGCCACCAACCAGCTTATCTTCAGCCGGGGTTTTGACACCATTTTTCGGGAATACCAGACCACGGCCCCGGCCGCCGCGGGAATCAGCCGCACTTTTCACGAGAGCTTTTTGATGCCCCGGCCCCGGGGGACCTTCCAGTGGACCCTGGAGCGCCGCGACCGGACAAATCACCTGGTGCCGGTGTTCAGCACGGTGATCGATCCCAACGCGGTGACGGTGGTCCGGGAGGCATTGATACCGGGGGTGTCCACCGCCGTGCACCACCAGGCGGATGACCCGCACCGCTGCGTCGACCTGCTGCTGGTGGCCGACGGCTACACCGCGGAGGAGGAGGAGAAGTTCAACGCGGATTGCCGGCGGATGACCGAGATGCTCTTTCGCTACGAACCCTACAGCGGCGAAAAATCAGCGATCAACGTGCGCAGCGTTTTCCGGGCCAGCGCGGAGAGCGATGTCAGCAAACCGCACTTCGGCGAGTTTCGCAGCGGGTCGGTGGGCTGCAGTTTCTTCTCGCTGGGTTCCCCCCGCTACCTGCTCACCGAGGACAACCGGGCGCTGCGTGACGTGGCGGCCCACGCCCCCTATGACGCCCTGTGCATCCTGGTCAACACCGCCACCTACGGCGGTGGCGGGATCTACAATCTCTACGCCACCAATGCCGTCGACAACCAGTGGGCCGAATACCTCTTCATCCACGAGTTGGGCCACAGCTTTTCCGGACTGGCCGACGAATACTACACCTCGTCCACCGCCTACGACGAGGAGGCGTTCTATCCCCCCGGAGTGGAGCCGCTGGAGCCGAACATCACCCGCCTGATCGGTGCCCCGGTGCCCAAGTGGCACGACCTGGCCGACGCCGGCGAATACCCCACCCCCTGGGGCAAGAAGGCCTACGACGATGCCGACAGGGCCTACCAGAAAAAACGCGGGGAGATGAACCGCAATATCGCCAACGCCAGACGCTCGGGAGCGGCCGCCGGCGTCATCGCCGAACTTGAAGATGAGTCGGCGCGCCTCAGCCGGGAGGCCGCCGGGCTGGCCGAAGACATCCTGCGCGAAGACCCCAACTTCGGACGGGTGGGCGCCTTCGAGGGTGCCGGCTACTGCAGTAAAGGTGTGTATCGACCGGAACTGGACTGCATCATGTTCACCAAAGGCAGCAAACCCTTTTGCCGGGTCTGCCGCGCGGCCATCGAACGCACCATCCGCCACCACACCGGGCGATAGCTGCAATCACAGAAAAGGGGGTAATCCGGCCAGCCGGGTCACCCCCTATTCTTTGCTCTTCTCTTTTTCGTGAAAACTTCAGTTGTGGTTCGAGAGCGAGGCGCCGGCTGACGAGAATAGCGGAGCATACTCTTGTGGTATGTGACGCTATTCGAGATGGCCGGCAACGATGCTATCGGACCTCAGATGAAGTTTACTTAAAAATAGACTTAATTCTGTCGAAGACCTCGTCGATCGTCCCAATACCGTCCACGTTCCGCACCACGCCCTGTGGTTCGTAATATCCCAGGCACGGCGCGCTCTGGTTGGTGT